>JAYRQX010000233.1:0-5377 GCA_041910415.1 Acetobacteraceae bacterium
CCGCGGCGGTCGGCGAGATGGCGGATCGCCTGGCGATCTCGGCCTCGCTCGTCTCCCACCATCTGCGGCTGCTCCGCGCCGCCAGGCTGCTGCAGGCGGACCGGCGCGGGCGGCAGGTCTTCTATGTCGTCGGCGATCAGCATATCCGCTCCATGCTGACCGACATGGTGGACCATGTCAGCGAGGACGACGACGCCGACACGGACGCCGAGGGCGCGCTTGGGAGTTGAGGCGCCGCGGCGCCGTCCGCGCCTGCCGGGAGCATGGCAGACCCGCGCCCGTCTTGTGCGATGCGGGGGGGCGTGTTTGATTAGGCGCAAGGCATGCGGGGCCGATCTGGTCCTGTGGGCGGGGGCTGGGCGCGGCTCCCCCCCGATCCGGGGCAAGTACGCAGGGATCACTGGTGCGGCCTGACGGCGCGCGGACGGGATACGGGATGCGGTTCGACACCTTGGTGCGTCGCGGAGTCGCGACGATGGGATTGGGCGCGGCACTTGCCATCGCGAACGCAGGCGCGGCCATGGCGCAGACGGCGCGGCGGACCATGGACTGCACGCCCCCGGCGAATGACACGGCGCTCGGCGTGCCGGTGCCCTGGGGCATGGGGCTGCAGGCCTCGGGCGGCCAGATCAAGGACTGCATCCACGACTTCAACACGCTGCTCTTCACGATCATCACGCTGATCACGGTCTTCGTGCTGGGGCTGCTGGCCTACTGCGTGTGGAGGTTCCGCGCCTCGGTGAACCCGACGCCGTCGCGCACCAGCCACAACACGGTGCTGGAAGTCGCCTGGACCGTCGTGCCGGTGCTGATCCTCGTGATCATCGCCATCCCGTCCTTCCGCCTGATCTACTTCCAGGACCGGGCGGCGAACCCCGCCATGACGATCAACGTGCAGGGACGGCAGTGGTACTGGCACTACCAGTTCCCGGACCACGGCAACTTCGCCTATGACAGCCGCCCCATTCCGGCCGAGGACCTGCAGTCCGGCCAGATCCGCAACCTCTCGGTGGACGAGCCGCTGGTGATCCCGGTGGGCCAGGACATCCGCATCATCACGACGGGCCAGGACGTCATCCACTCCTTCTTCGTGCCCTCGCTCGGCATCCAGAAATACACGATCCCCGGCCGCACGCTGGAGACCTGGGTGCGTGCCGACCGCGCCGGCACCTTCTACGGGCAGTGCAACCAGATCTGCGGCACGAACCACTGGTTCATGCCGATCGAGGTCCGCGCCGTGCCGCAGGCCGAGTTCGAGGCCTGGGTCGCCCAGGCGCGCACGCGCTACGCCCAGGCGCCGGGCCCGGCCGTGGCGACGGCCGAGGCCCCGCCCGCGCCCGAGACCGTTCAGCTTGCGGAGGCGCGCCGGTAATCCGGCGGCGCACTGAGGAAGAGATACCATGGCGACCGCAGCACACGCCCACGACGATCATGACGACCACAAGCCGCCCTTCGTGCAGCGCTGGCTCTTCAGCACCAACCACAAGGACATCGGCACCCTCTACATCGGCTTCTCGCTCTTCGCCGCGATCATCGGCATCGGGATCTCCTTCCTGATGCGGCTCGAGCTGCAGCATCCGGGGTTGCAGATCTTCGCCGACGGGCAGATGTGGAACGCCTACATCTCCGCCCACGGCCTGATCATGGTGTTCTTCGTGATCATGCCGACGCTGATCGGCGGCTTCGGGAACTGGTTCGTGCCGCTGATGATCGGCGCGCCGGACATGGCCTTCCCGCGCATGAACAACATCAGCTTCTGGCTGCTGGTGCCGGCCTTCCTGATGCTGGGATCGAGCCTGTTCGTGGGCAACGGCCCCGGCGCCGGCTGGACCATCTACACCCCGCTGTCGAGCAGCGAGTTCCACTCCGGCCCGGCGATGGACCTCGCACTCTTCTCGCTCCACCTGGCGGGCGCCAGCTCGATCATGGGCGCGGCCAACTTCATCACGACCATCTTCAACATGCGCGCGCCCGGCATGACGCTGCACAAGATGCCGCTCTTCGTGTGGTCCATGCTGGTCACCGCCTTCCTGCTGCTGCTGGCGGTGCCCGTGCTGGCCGGCGCGATCACCATGCTGATCACCGACCGCAACTTCGGCACGGCCTTCTTCCGCCCCGAAGGCGGCGGCGACCCGGTGCTGTTCCAGCACCTTTTCTGGTTCTTCGGCCACCCCGAAGTCTACATCATGATCCTGCCGGCCTTCGGCATCATCAGCCACGTCATCTCGACCTTCAGCCGCAAGCCGGTCTTCGGCTATCTCGGCATGGCCTACGCCATGGTCGCGATCGGCGTCGTCGGCTTCGTCGTGTGGGCGCACCACATGTACACCTCGGGCATGGACGTGGACACGCGCGCCTACTTCATGGCGGCGACGATGGTGATCGCCGTGCCGACGGGCGTGAAGATCTTCTCCTGGATCGCGACCATGTGGGGCGGTTCGATGAGGCTGGAGACGCCGATGATGTTCGCCATCGGCTTCATCTTCCTCTTCACCATGGGCGGCGTGACGGGCGTGGTGCTGGCGAATGCGCCGGTCACCATGATCCTGCACAACACCTATTACGTGGTGGCCCACTTCCACTACGTGCTCTCGCTCGGCGCCGTCTTCGGCATCTATGCCGGCTTCTACTACTGGATCGGCAAGATGAGCGGCCGCCAGTACCCCGAGAGGCTCGGCAAGATCCATTTCTGGCTGACCTTCATCGGCGTGAACCTGACCTTCTTCCCCATGCACTTCCTGGGCAACCAGGGCATGCCGCGGCGCTACCCGGACTATCCGGACGCCTTCTGGGGGTGGAACATGGTCGCCTCCTTCGGCTCCTACATCTCGGTCGCCTCGTTCCTGTTCTTCTTCTACGTGGTCTGGGCCACGCTGAAGAAGGGAGAGAAGTGCGCGGCCAACCCCTGGGGCGAGGGCGCCACGACCCTGGAATGGCAGGTGAGCTCGCCGCCGCCCTTCCACAGCTTCAACGAACTGCCGCGCATCCGCTGAGGCGCCGCGCACGGGACCAGGGATCATGAGCGAGACCGCCATGGAACCGACGAAGGGGGGCTCGGCCCCCCTTCCGCTTTCCGAGGACTACGACGTGTCCGAGGTGCGCGACTGGGTCGCGCTGCTCAAGCCGCGCGTCATGTCGCTCGTCGTCTATACCGGCCTCGTCGGCCTGCTGGTCGCGCCCGGCAGCATCCACCCGACGCTCGCCGTGACCGCGATCCTCTGCATCGCAGTCGGCGCCGGGGCCTCGGGCGCCATCAACATGTGGTACGACCGCGACATCGACGCGGTGATGGCCCGCACCGCCGGGCGGCCGATCCCGTCGGGCCGCATCAAGCCGGGCGGCGCGCTCAGCTTCGGGGTCGCGCTCGGCGTCGCCTCGGTACTCGTGCTGGGTCTCGCGACCAACTGGTTCGCGGCCGGCGTGCTCGCGCTGACGATCGGCTTCTACGTCTTCATCTACACCGCCTGGCTGAAGCGCCGCACGGCGCAGAACATCGTCATCGGCGGCGCGGCGGGCGCCTTCCCGCCCGTGATCGGCTGGGCCGCGGTGACCGGCGGCGTGGACGTGCTGCCGCTGCTGCTCTTCGCGATCATCTTCGTCTGGACGCCGCCGCATTTCTGGGCGCTGTCGCTCTGGACCCATGGCGAATATGCGCGCGCCGGCGTGCCCATGCTGCCGGTCGTCTCCGGTGCACGGGAGACGCGGCGGCAGATCCTGTACTACACCATCGCGCTCGCGCCGCTCGGCGTCGTGCCGGCGCTGATCGGGCAGGCCGGGATCGCCTATGGCGTCGTGGCTGCGCTGCTGGGGGCCGTGTTCATCCAGCGCGCCGTCGCCGTCTGGCGCGACGAACAGGATGAGAGCGGCATGAGCCTGACCAGGGACAGGCCGGCGAAGAAGCTGTTCGGCTATTCGATCCTCTATCTCTTCGCGCTCTTCGGCGCCCTCGCGATCGACCACCTGCTGCCGGGCGGCGCATGACCCCCGACGAGCGCGCGGCCTTCGAGCGCCGGCGACGGGGCAAGAACATCGCCGTGCTGGCCCTGCTGATCGGGCTGGTGACGCTGTTCTACTTCATCAGCATGGCGCGCCTGACGCGCGGCTGACCGACCCCGCACATGCCCTTGCCCGGGAAGGCCCGGCGGACCACTTTCGCACCATGGACGACGATCGCAGGACCGAGCTCGCCAGGAAGAACCGCCGGGTCGTGCTGATGACCGGGGCGGTCGTCGCGGGCATGGGCGGGCTCTCCTATGCCGCGGTCCCGCTCTATGACCTGTTCTGCCGTGCCACCGGCTACAACGGCACGGTGCAGCGCGGCGGCGCGCGTCCGGAGCAGCCGGGCGAGGCGATGGTGACGGTGCGCTTCAACGCCGTGACCCATCCGAACCTGCCCTGGCGCTTCCAGCCGGAGCAGAACGCCGTCACCCTGCGCGTCGGCGAGGAGGGGCTTGCCTTCTATTCGGCGGAAAACCTCGCGCAGACGCCGGTCACGGGCGTTGCGGTCTACAACGTGACGCCGGAGAAGGTCGGGCGGTATTTCCACAAGGTCGCCTGCTTCTGCTTCGACGAGCAGACGCTCGAACCCGGGCAGCGCGCGGACATGCCGGTGAGCTTCTGGGTGGATCCGCGCATCGCCGAGGACCCCAACACGAGCGACGTCCGGGTGATCACGCTGAGCTACAGCTTCTTCCGCACCATCGCCGACGCCGAGCGCGCCGGCGCGCTGGCCAATGCCGGCGCCCATGTGGGGCGCGCCGGCACGGCGCGGAATTAGAGCGGCGTGCTGCCATTCATGCGGGCACGACGCCATAGGACGCCGCTCTACTCCTTCCTCTCCTCGCCCGGCAGCGGAATCCCCGTCAGCGCCTGCCATACGCGGATGACGAAGCCGTCGTCCTTCCCGCCCTGCCCCAGCCCGCGCGCCGCGGTGAACAACTGCTGCGCCTGCGCCGCCATGGGCACCGGGAAGCTGAGCGACCGCGCCATGTCGGTCACCAGGCCGAGATCCTTCACGAAGATGTCCACGGCGCTGCGCGGCGCGTCGTCGCCCGCCAGCACGCGCGCCATGCGGTTCTCGAACATCCAGGAATTGCCTGCGGCGCTGGTGATGACGTCATAGAGCGCCTGCGGCTCCGCCCCCGCGCGGATGCCGAGCGCCATCGCTTCCGCCGCCGCCGCGATGTGCACCCCGGCGAGAAGCTGGTGCACCACCTTCACCGTCGCGCCGATGCCCGGTTCCTCGCCGAGCTGCCACACCTTCGTCGCGATCGCGTCGAGCACCGGTTCCGCCGCGCCGAAGGCGGCGCCGCTGCCGGATGCCATCACCGTCATCTCCCCGGCGCGCGCTTTCACCGCGCCGCCCGACACCGGCGCA
>JAYRQX010000234.1:0-7340 GCA_041910415.1 Acetobacteraceae bacterium
CACCGAAGCCCCCGCCCCCGAGACCGCCGAGGACCAGACGCCCGAGGCCCGCATCGCGGCTCTGGAGGCGGCGCTCGGCGAGATGCGCGACCGCTGGATGCGGGCCGAGGCCGAGATGCAGAACCTGCGCGCCCGGACCCAGAAGGAACTGGCGGATACCCGCGCCTATGCCACCCAGAAATTCGCGACCGAGGTGGTCGAGGCGGCAGAGAACCTGCGCCGCGGCCTCGACAGCCTGCCGGCCCCGGCTGAGGGCGAGCCCGAATTGCTGACCAAGCTGCGCGGCGGCTTCGAGGGGGTGGAGAAATCCTTCCTTGCGATCCTGGAACGCAACGGCGTGGCGCGGGTGGAGGCCATGGGCCAGCCCTTCGACCCCGATCTGCACCAGGCCATGGCCGAACAGCCGGCGCCCGAGGGCGTCGCCCCCGGCACGGTCATCCAGGCCTGGACGGGCGCCTGGACGCTGCGCGGGCGGTTGTTGAAGCCGGCGATGGTGGTGGTTGCGGCCAAGGCCTGATGATCCGGGATATCGGGCCGGACGACATCCCCGCGCTGGTCGCGCTCAACAACGCGCACGCCGCCGAGGTGAACGCGCTTGCATCCACCGCCTTCGCAGGGCTTGTGCGGCAGGCATTCGCCGCCAGGATCGCCCTGGCGGAGGACGGCGTCGCTTGCGGCTTCCTGATTTCCCTGAGCCAGGCGACACCGTCCCAGGGGCCGAATCATGCATGGTTCCTCGATCGCCACCCGGCCTTCGCCTATGTGGACCGGGTGGTGGTGGCGCCCGCTCACCGCGGATCTGGCGTCGCCCGCGGGCTCTATGCCGATCTCGAAACGGCCGCGCGCCGGGCGGGGCTTCCGCTGATCGGCTGCGAGGTCAACCTTGACCCGCCCAATCCCGGCAGCCTCGCCTTCCATGAACGGCTCGGCTTCACGGGTTGCGGGGAGGCCACGGATCCGCGGAACGGCAAGCGGGTCCGCTATCTCCTGCGGCAGGTCGCGTGAGCGGGCGCCCGGTGCGCCATGCGGCAATCGAAGGGCCATGTGGCGGAAATCCCACACTCTCCCCCTTGCCGCGCCGCCGCGCGCTGAATATGTCCTGTGCCGTCTGTCCAACCCATCCGCGAGGGGCCGGACGCGGTGCCCACAGGGGGCCGCCTCCGCGCCGCCGCAATAGGAGAACACCCGGATGAGCAAGGTCATCGGTATCGACCTCGGCACCACCAATTCCTGCGTCGCCATCATGGAAGGCAAGGACGTCAGGGTCATCGAGAACGCCGAGGGTGCCCGCACCACCCCCTCCATGGTCGCCTTCGCCAAGAATGGCGAGCGGCTGGTCGGCCAGAGCGCCAAGCGCCAGGCCGTCACCAACCCGACCAACACGCTCTACGCCGTCAAGCGCCTGATCGGCCGTCGCTTCGACGACCCGATGGTGACCAAGGACAAGAGCCTCGTCCCCTATCACATCGTGAAGGCGGACAATGGCGATGCCTGGGTCGAGGTCGAGGGCAAGAAATACGCGCCGCAGCAGATCAGCGCGAATGTGCTGACCAAGATGAAGGAGACGGCCGAGGCCTTCCTCGGCGAGCCCGTCTCCCAGGCCGTCATCACCGTTCCCGCCTACTTCAACGACGCCCAGCGCCAGGCGACCAAGGAAGCCGGCGCCATCGCGGGCCTCGAAGTGCTGCGCATCATCAACGAGCCGACGGCAGCGGCCCTCGCCTATGGCATGGACCAGAAGAAGGGCGGCACCATCGCGGTCTATGACCTCGGCGGCGGCACCTTCGACGTCTCCGTGCTGGAAATCGGCGACGGCGTCTTCGAGGTGAAGTCCACCAATGGCGACACCTTCCTGGGCGGCGAGGATTTCGACCAGCGCGTGATCGACTACCTGGCCGACGAGTTCAAGAAGGAGCAGGGCATCGACCTGCGCGGCGACAAGCTCGCGCTGCAGCGCCTGAAGGAAGCGGCCGAGAAGGCGAAGATCGAGCTCTCCTCGAGCAAGCAGACCGAGATCAACCTGCCCTTCATCACGGCGGATGCCTCCGGGCCGAAGCACCTGGTGATGCAGCTCTCCCGCGCCAAGCTGGAAAGCCTGGTCGATGACCTCATCCAGAAGACGCTGGAGCCCTGCAAGCAGGCACTGAAGGATGCCGGGCTGACGGCGGGCGAGATCGAGGAAGTGATCCTGGTCGGCGGCATGACCCGCATGCCCAAGGTCATCGAGGCCGTGAAGCAGTTCTTCGGCCGTGAGCCCGCGCGCAACGTGAACCCGGACGAGGTCGTGGCCATCGGCGCGGCGATCCAGGGCGGCGTGCTCAAGGGCGACGTCAAGGACGTGCTGCTGCTCGACGTGACCCCGCTCTCGCTCGGCATCGAGACGCTGGGCGGCGTCTTCACCCGCCTGATCGAGCGCAACACCACGATCCCGACCAAGAAGTCCCAGGTCTTCTCGACGGCCGAGGACAACCAGTCGGCGGTCACCATCAAGGTGTTCCAGGGCGAGCGCGAGATGGCGGCCGACAACAAGCTGCTCGGCCAGTTCGACCTGCAGGGCATCCCGCCCGCACCACGCGGCATGCCGCAGATCGAAGTGACCTTCGACATCGACGCCAACGGCATCGTCTCCGTCCAGGCCAAGGACAAGGCCACCGGCAAGGAGCAGCAGATCAAGATCCAGGCGCGGTCGGGCCTGTCGGAAGCCGATATCGAGCGCATGGTGAAGGAGGCGGAGGCGAATGCCGATGCCGATCGCGACCGGCGCCAGGCGGTCGAGGCGCGCAACCAGCTCGAGGCCCTGATCCACTCCTCCGAGAAGACGCTCAAGGAGAACGAGGCGAAGGTCCCGGCCGCCGAGAAGGCGGAAGTCGAGGCGGCGATCGCCGCGGCGCGCGAGGCGCTCGACAGCGGCAACGCCGAGCGGCTGAACGCGGCCGGCGAGCGGCTGGGCCAGGTCGCCATGAAGATGGGCGAGGCCATCCACAAGGCGTCCCAGGCCGAGGAAGCCGCGCAGGGCAAGAAGGACGACAAGGTGGTGGACGCCGAGTTCGAGGACGTCGACCCCAACAAGAAGAAGCCGTCCTAACCCCTGGGACCGGCCGGATCGCATGAGAGACGCGCCGGAAGGCACCGCGGGCGGGACGACTTCCCCCCGCGGGGCCTTCAGGGCGCGATCCGCAACCGGCCTGAGAGAGAGCAGGCTGCGCCATGGCCAAGCGTGACTATTATGAGGTGCTCGGCGTCGCGCGCGAGGCGTCCGAGGATGAGCTCAAGAAAGCCTACCGCAAACTCGCGATGCAGTACCACCCTGACCGCAACCAGGGTGACAAGGAGGCCGAGTCCAGGTTCAAGGAGCTGAACGAGGCCTATGACGTCCTGAAGGATGGCGAGAAGCGCGCGGCCTATGACCGCTACGGCCATGCGGCCTTCGACCCCAGCCAGGGCGGGGGCGGCTTCGGCGGCGGCGGCGGGTTCAGTGGCGGCTTCGGCGGCGCCGGCGGCTTCGAGGACATCTTCGAGGAAATGTTCAGCCGCTTCGGCGGCGGCCAGGGGCGCGGGCGCGCGGCCTCCGGGCGCGGCTCGGATTTGCGGACCGATGTCGAGATCACGCTCGAGGAAGCCTTCGCCGGCGTGCGCAAGACGGTGCGCGTCGCCGCCCCTGTCGCCTGCGAGGCCTGCAAGGGCACGGGCGCGGAAGGCGGCGCGGCGCAGGCGGCGCAGACCTGCCCGGGCTGCCAGGGCTCAGGCAAGATCCGCGCGCAGCAGGGCTTCTTCCTCATCGAACGCACCTGTCCCACCTGCGGCGGCACGGGCAAGACGATCAAGAATCCCTGCAAGATCTGCCAGGGCGCGGGCCGTGTGCAGCGCGAACGCAGCGTGCAGGTGCCGATCCCGGCGGGCGTCGAGGAAGGCATGCGCGTGCGCCTCGCCGGCGAGGGCGAGGCGGGGCTGCGGGGCGCGCCTTCGGGCGACCTCTATGTGGATGTCGCGATCAAGCCGCACCTGCTGTTCCAGCGCGAAGGGGCGACCATCCAGGTGCGCGTGCCGCTGCGGATGACGCAGGCGGCGCTCGGCGGACAGATCGAAGTGCCGACGGTCGATGGCGGCCGTGCCAAGGTGACGATCCCCTCCGGCGCGCAGTCCGGCGACCGCTTCCGGCTGCGCGGCAAGGGCTTTTCCATCCTGCGCCGCCAGGACCGCGGCGACATGTTCGTCCAGGTCGCGGTCGAGACGCCGCAGAACCTGACCAAGCGCCAGAAGGAGCTGCTCGAGGAGTTCGAGGCCGAGGCGGAGAAATCCGGCAAGTCCTCCCCCGAGAGCCACGGCTTCTTCGAGCGCGTGAAGGAGTTCTGGAGCGGCGGGCGCTGAGCACGCGCGAAGGCCCGGCGGGGGCGCGCCCGCCGGGCCGGGGTGCGGCCATGCGCGTTCAGGTCGCCCGCATCGCCCAGTAGTCGTCGATGGTCTTGCGGTGCTCGTACCAGCCCCGGTCGGCGACCGGCGCATTCTCGAGCCGTGCCTTGTCCAGCTTCACGACATAGCCGGCGAGCGTCGTGTCGTAGCGCAGCATCTCCCAGGGCAGTGGGAAATGCTTCGAACCTAGGCCCATGAAGCCGCCGAAATTCAGGACGGCATAGGCGACCTTGCCGGTCGGCTTGTCGATCATGACATCCTCGATGCCGCCGATATGCTCGCCTTCGAGCGAGAAGACGTTGGTGCCGGCGACCTTGCCGCCGGCGATGAGGTGCCCGGTCGTCGGCGCCGTCATGTCCTTCGACGTCGGACGGGCATCGACACGCGGATCGAGCTTGGCCATCGGTGATTCTCCTGGTCCCGTGATTCCGGGGAGGACAACGCCCCGGCCCGGGGACGGGTGCGGCCGGGGCCATGACATGGACGTGAGCCGGCACCTCTTGCGGGTGTGATGCGCCGCGCGATGATGGGCGCAGAGGCGCGCGCGGGGCCGCGATGCCATCACGCGGAAGGATCATCCCATGGCACTTCGCATCGGCATCGCCGGCATCGCCGGCCGCATGGGCCGGCTGCTCGCCGAGGAGACGGTGGCCGCCGGCTGCACGCTCGCCGGCGGCACGCTCGGCCGGAGCGACAAGGCAGGCCCCGCGGGAGCGACCATCTTGCCCGACGCCGCCGCGCTGTTTGCGGCCTCCGACGTCGTCATCGACTTCACCCATGCCCACGCCGCGCCCGCCCATGCCGCCGCGGCGGCGGCATCCGGCAAGCCGCTGGTGCTCGGCTCCTCCGGCCTCTCGGCCGACGAGGAAGCGGCGGTCGCCGAGGCGGCGGCGCGCGCGCCCATCTGCTACGCGGCGAATTTCGCGCCGGGCGTGAACCTGTTCCTCGCCATCGCCGAGCGCATGGCCGCCGCCCTGCCGCCCGAGCAGTACGACGCCGAGATCGTCGAGATGCATCACCGCCAGAAGGTGGACAGCCCCTCCGGCACCGCGATCGCCCTCGGCCGCGCGGTCGCCCGCGGCCGCGGCACGACGCTCGAAGAGGCGGGGCGCGAGAGCGGGCGCGATGGTCATCACGGCGCGCGCGGGACGGGCACGATCGGCTTCGCGGCGCTGCGCGGCGGCCAGGTCGTGGGCGAGCATTCCCTGATCTTCGCCGCCGCCAGCGAGCAGGTGATCCTGGAGCACCGCAGCTTCGACCGCCGCGTCTATGCGACCGGCGCCGTGCGCGCCGCGCGCGGGCTGCACGGCCGCGCGCCACGGCTCTATTCCATGATGGACGTGCTCGGCATGGCATGATCGGGCGGGCCGCGTTAGCGTCGCCGCATGGACACGGCCGCGCCTGCGCGACGCCCGACCTGGCTGTGGGTCCTGGCCGGCCTCGCCATGCTGGCATGGCTCGCTCTCGTGCTGTCGGAACTGACCAGGCCCTCGACGCGGGGCGAGTACATGGTCGGGTTCTACCTCATGCAGATGAACATCCTGGCCGCGATGTGGGCCTTCGTGCTGGTCGCCGTGGCGCTGGCCATGCGCGGCAGCGCCGCGCCCAGGGGGATGGTCGTGCCCGCCATGGCCATCATGCTGCTCTCCGCGGTCACCACCCTGCTGCCCCGGCCTCCGATGGTCTGGATGGGCATGTTCGGCATCCTGGTGCTGCCGCCGCTCTATCTCGCCTATGCCTTCTGGGCCCGCCTGCCCGCGCTGCAGGCGCGGATCGGCCCGACCGCGGCGACATCGGGCGTCTGGGGCTTCGCACTGCTGCTCGCCCTTGCCTGCCTGATCGCGCAGTAGCGGCGGGCGGGCCGGGCGCCGGCCTTGTGAAATAGTTCGGCGTCGTCTCCGCCCTGCCGTGCCATCCTCGGCGCATCGGGCAAGGAGGCCCGGACCGATGCGCAGGACGCTCCTCGCCGCCGCCACCCTTCTCGGCCTCGCCGCCGCGCCGGCCGAGGCGCAGGTGATGTACAACGGTTGGAACCTCGGCCCCGACTACGGCGCGATGGTCGAGGACGTGAACCGCCAGCGCATGGCGCAGATGCAGCAGATGCAGCAGCTCGAGGCGCAGATCGTCCAGGCGGCGATGCAGGATCCCGTCTGCCAGCAGCATTACCGCAACCACCGCGCCCAGGGCGGCCAGCAGCCCTGGCCGAATTTCGCCTTCCTCTGCGCGGCGACGAACCGCTTCGACCCCGAAGGCATCCGCCAGTTCCGCATGATGGAATCGCAGAACCAGTCGGCCGAGGCGCAGCGCCTCGCTGCGCTCCGCCTCGCCGAGCGCTACCGCGCGAGCGCCCAGGCCGGGCTCGCCCAGGGCTATGCCGAGAACCAGCAGGAAGCCGGCAACGTCATGCAGGGCAATTCCACCTGGACCGACCCGCGCACCGGCCAGCGCGTGGTGCTGCCCTATGTCGGCTCCACCGTCTCGCAGAACCCGGCGACGGGGCAGATCTACGCGCGCGACCCGGCAGGGCGGCAATACGCGCTCGGCAGCGACGGGCGCTGGTACCAGCTGGCGCCACGCTGAACGGCGCGGCGCGGCGCATGATGGACGCCGCGCCGCAACCCGTCCCGAAGGCGCTGCTCCTCCTCGGCGCCGTCGCGCTGCTGCCCTATGGCGTCCTCCTGCTCGCCTGGTTCGGGCCGCAGCTCCGGGGCGATGCGGTGGCGGGGGAAGCGTTCCGCCTGCTGCTGATCATGGTGCTGCTCTGGCTGCTGCTCGGCATGATGCTGTTCCTCGGCCATGCCGGGGGCGCCATGCCCCGATGCATCGCCTGGCTCGCCTGGATCGTGGTGCCGCTGTCGCCCCCTGCCCTGCTGCTCGCGGACGATGCGGCGGCGACCCGCCCGATCGCCCATGCCGGGATCGTGCTGCTG
>JAYRQX010000235.1:0-4602 GCA_041910415.1 Acetobacteraceae bacterium
GCCGGTGGCGATTGCCTCGACGCGCCGCACCTCCTGCGCCAGGCGCATCTCCCTGGCCGAGGAATGATCGCCGGCAAAATGCGCCAGCACGCGCTTGCGCACCGTCTTGCTCTTGCCGACGTAGAGCGGCAGCTCGTTCTCGCCATGGAACAGATAAACCCCCGGCCCCTCCGGCAGGGCGTCGAGCTGCGCGAGGTCAACGTGGATCGGCAGGCTGGGGCGCGCCACCTGCGCGGCGACCGCGGCGCGCAGGGTCTCGGCGTCGACCTCGCGTTGCGCGATGGTCCAGAACCGCGCAATGACGCGAGCATCGCCGAGCGCGCGGTGGCGGGCATCGACCGGGATGCCGTGCCGCGAAATCAGACTATCCAGGTTGTGCTTGTGGTGCTGCGGGAACAGCCTGCGCGACAACTTGACGGTGCACAGCACCTCGGGCCGGAAATCGATGCCGACGCGGGCGAACTCGCTCTTCAGGAAGCCAAAGTCGAAGCGCGCGTTGTGGGCGACGAAGAGCTTGCCGGCCAGCCGTTCGGCAAGCTCCGCGGCGATATCCGCGAAGCGTGGTGCATCGGCCACCATCGCGTTGCTGATGCCCGTCAGTCGTTCGATGAAGTCCGAGATGCGCACGCCGGGGTTGACCAGCGTCGACCACTCGCGGAAGCCGTCGTCGGCGATCTCGACCAGGCCGACTTCGGTGATGCGGTCCGCCGTCGCCGTCGCGCCAGTGGTTTCGAGGTCGACGAACACCATGTCCATGGCCGCCATGATAATGCGGGCTTCCCCGCCCCGCCGACCCGATCCCCCCATGGCCAAGCGCACGCACGACGCCCCCGAAGAACTCTGTCCCTGCAACCGCGGCCGGCCCTACGCGACCTGCTGCGGGCCGCTGCACGCCGGCGCGCCGGCCGCCGACGCCGAAGCCCTGATGCGCTCGCGGTACGCCGCCTACGCGCGCCATGATGCAGCCTACCTGCTGGCCACCTGGCACCCGGAGTTCCGCCCGTCGCGGATCGAATTCGACCCGTCCATGAAGTGGATCGGGCTCGACATCCTGCGCCATGAGCAGATCGACGAAACACACGCGGTCGTCGAGTTCGTCGCCCGCTTCAAGGTCGGCGGACGTGCCGGCCGCATGCGCGAAGCGAGCCGCTTCCTGCGCGTCGACGGCCGCTGGCTGTATTGCGATGGCGATCAAGCCGCCGCGTAGAGACTCACCGGCGTCACCTCGACCACGCCCCGTGCCGATGACACCAGCAAGGCGCCGTCCTGGCGGGTGAATTGAAGTTCCATGCCCGGCCGCGCCAGGGCGCCGAGGGCCGCGCTTTCCTCGCCCGCGATGCGCCAGACTTCCAGTCGCGGCAGGCGCGAGATCGCGCCGCCCTGCTTTTGCCACCAGATGTCGACACCGCGCCCGCCATAGGCGACCACCACCACCCGTGCCGCCCGCCCGACGGCGCGGCGCAGGGTCTTCTCCTCCGGCAGGCCGACCTCGATCCAGAGTTCGAGTTCGCCACTCAGGGTCATGCGACGCAACGCCGGTTCATCCGGCGTGGACAGGCCGGGTCCGAACTCGAGGCGCTCGCCGGCATGGAGCACGAACGCGAGCAGGCGCACCATCATGCGCTCGTCGGTCTCCGAGGGGTGGCGCGCCAGCGCCAGCGCGTGATCGGCGTAGTAGCCGCGATCCACGTCGGCGACCGAGATACGCGCCTTGAATACGGTGCTGCCCAGAGCCATGTCGTGCGTTTCGTCCAGTCCGGAAAACAAAACCCCGAACCGACGGATCGGTTCGGGGCGTGCGGGGTGCACATCGCGGGCGCATGACGGCGCGCTCCCTGTCGCGCCGGCCGCGCCTCGTCGCTTACTTCTTCTTGGCGGCCTTCTTGCCCGCGACGGCGGTCTTGAAGCCGGCGCCGGCGGTGAACTTCGGCACCGTGGTGGCGGCGATCTTGATCGCCGCGCCGGTCTTCGGATTCTTGCCCATGCGCGCCGCGCGCTTGGACGACTTGAAGGTACCAAAACCAATCAGGGTAACCGTGTCTCCCTTGGCAACCGCCTTGACCGTGGCGGCGATCACGGCGTCGAGCGCCTTGCCGGCGGCGGCCTTGGAAATGTCCGCGGCCGAGGCCACGGCTTCAATCAGTTCTGCCTTGTTCATGTTTGTCGCTTCCCCAGGAAAAGATGTCGAGCACGACGCTCGCCGCCGATTCTACGATTAGCACCAACGCTTTGGTACAGTCCCGAATTCATTTTTCCGCGCTTTTTTGCGTTTGGCGTCGCGCGAATGCCCCTCGCGCATCCACGCCGATTGCACGTTCCACTTACCATTCCCGCTTACAAGTCCGTATGCCTTCCCACTCCTCATTTGTCATCCATGCCGGCACGGCGGCGCGCGCGCGCATCGCGCGCGACGGCCTGTCCGCCGCCGATGTCGGCATCGTGCCGGCGGCGGCCGGCGGGCCCAAGGGGCTGATCCTGCACCACCTGGACCGCAACGTCTTTGGCCACTGGCTGCCGACCGAACCGCGCAAACGCACGCTGATCGGCGCCTCGATCGGTGCCTGGCGGATGGCGGCCGCCGCGCATGCCGACCCGCTCGCCGCCTTCGACCGGCTCACCGACGCCTATTGCGGCCAGCGCTACTCGCCCAGGCCGCCTCCGGCGGAAGTCAGCCGCGTCTGCCGCGGCATGGTGGCCGACATCCTGCTGTCCGGCACAGCCGGCCCGCTGGTTCATCCCGATCACGGCCTGGTGATACTCACGGTGCGCGGCAAGGGCCCGCTGGCGAATCCCACCCGTCGCGGCGCCGAGTTCGCCGGCTTCGCCCTCGCCACGTTGCTGAACGCGACCCGGCGCAGCCAACTGGCGCGTTTCCTCGAGCGCGTCGCCTTCGTCTCCGCGGCCGCCGAAACCGGCTGGCTGCGGCGCCGCTTCGACGCTTTCGCCACCGAACTCGTCGAACTCGACGGGGCCAACCTCGACGCCGCACTGCTCGCCTCCGGCACCATCCCCTTCGTGCTTGCGCCAGTGCGCGACATTCCAGGCGCACGCCCCGGCAGCTTCTGGGACGGCGGCATGATCGACTATCACCTGCACCTGCCTTACCCGGACAGTCAGGGCCTCGTCTTCTACCCGCACTTCACCGACCACATGATTCCGGGCTGGCTGGACAAGATGCTGAAATGGCGGCGCGCGCGCGGCGCCTGGCTGGACAACGTGGTGCTGCTCTCGCCGTCACCCGAATTCGTCGCCACGCTGCCCAACGCCAAACTGCCGGATCGCGGCGACTTCAAGCGCTACGGCACCGACGAGGACGGCCGCGAACGGGCCTGGCGGCGCGCGATCACGGAAGGCGAACGCATCGCCGAGGACTTCGCGCGCTGGCGGGAGGCTCCCGATCCCCGCATGGTGAGGCCGTTCCCTGCCTGATCGCGCGACTCAGCCAGGCGCGGCGGCGGCGCGCGCCACGGGGTACAACGCCCACAGGCGCTCAAGGTCGGCGGGGCGGTCAACATCCCACAGCGTATCGAGTTCGCGCCAGCGCCATTCCAACGCGCGCAACCGCTCGCGGGTCGCGGCCATCACCTGCTCGCCGCCCCAGCCGATGCCGGTTAAGACTTCGGCGCGCGGCACGCGCATGCCGATCAGCGCATAGCCTCCATCTTCCGCCGGAACGACAATGGCATCGAAAGCGCGCAGTCCGGCGGCCGCCGCCCGCAGCACGCCGGGCGTCAGCGCGGGACAGTCGGTGCCGATCACCAGCGCCCCACCGGGCGCTGCCGCGCCGCGCAGGGCCGCCAGCATGCGCGTACCCAGGTCGCCCTCCGGTTGCGCACACTGCGAAAACTCTCCGCGCTCGCGAAGGGCCGCGAAGGCGGGATGCGCTGCGTCACCGGCGCACCACAACCGCACCGGTCCTATGTCCGCTGCGCAAGCCGTATCGACGGCTCTCGCCAGCATCCAGGCGTGCAGCCCTGCCGCGCCGTCCGCCCCGAGCGCCGGGATCAGGCGCGTCTTTGCCTCGCCCGGCACTGGCGCCCGCGCCATCACCGCGACACCGACCGGCATCAGGCGCGGATCAGTCATCGCGCGGGCGGTACCCGTAGTCAAGCGCCAGCGTGCGCGGATCGGCGCCGAGGAAATAGCGCAAGCGCAGCCACCACATGCGCAGGATGGTGCGCCACACGCCGTGCGCCTCCCAGCGCCGGCCGGAGGTCACCACGGCCGCGCGCAGGCAGACAGGCGGCGCGATGCGGCGCAGGCGGCGGCTCAAGGCGATGTCTTCCATCAGCGGGATGCCGGGGAAGCCGCCGGCAGCGTCGTATGCCGCGCGGGTGGCGAAGATCGCCTGGTCGCCGGTGGCGATGCCGGTCAGCCGCGAGCGCAAATTCATCATCAGGGCGACCAGCCCCAACCAGCGCGAACGCCCGTCGATGCGCACGTCAAAGCGCCCCCATTGCCCGCCCGCCGCGAGCGCTCCGACGATCAGCTCGGCAGCCCGCGTCGGCAGGCGCGTGTCGGCGTGGAGGAAGACCAGCGCCTCGCCCCGCGCGGCCAGCGCGCCGGCGTGCATCTGGCTGGCCCGCCCGCGCGGCGCCGCCA
>JAYRQX010000236.1:0-11593 GCA_041910415.1 Acetobacteraceae bacterium
CAGCTCCGCGGCCGCGTCGGACGGGGAGCCAAGGCGTCTTCCTGCCTGCTGGTCCATTCCGCCGGGCTGTCCGAGGCCGAGAAGCGCCGGCTGCTGGTGCTGCGCGACACCGAGGACGGCTTCCGCATCGCGGAAGAGGACCTGATGACGCGCGGCGGCGGCGATGCCCTGGGCGCCAGGCAATCCGGCATGCCCGGCGCGCGGCTACTCGACCCGAACGAGGGTCGCGAGGAATACGGCCGCCTCCTCAACATCGCCCATCGCGACGCCGCGCTGCTGCTGGAGAAGGACCCGGCGCTCGCCACGCCGCGCGGCCGCGCCGCCCGCATCCTGCTCGACCTCTTCGACCATGACATCAGCCTGGAGCGGTTGCAGGCGGGGTAGCGCAGGTGTCTGATCCCTCCCGAGGAAAGGGAACGACGCCATGACCGCCGACCTGACGATCCGCGAGGTCCGCACGACGCTGCTGCAACTGCCCTGGGCGGAGGATCCCTGGCTGGCCGGCCATGCGCTCGGCAAGCAGCGCGACCTGGTGGTGGTGGAGGTCGTGACCGCATCGGGCCTCACCGGCATGGGCTACCTGCACCTGCTCAACCTGCCCTTGCAGCGCACGATCGGGCTTTGCATCCAGGAAGCCATGGCGCCCCGCATCATCGGGCGCAGCGCGACATCCGTGGAGGCGATCTGGCGCGATCTGTGGCGCATGACGCTGACGGGCGGCCGTGGCGGCGTGACCATGATGGCGCAATCCGCCATCGACATCGCGCTGTGGGACGTGGTCGGCAAGGCGGCGGGCATGCCGCTGCACCGGCTGTGGGGCAACTATCGAACAGAGATCCCGATCTATGGCAGCGGCTGCTTCCGCGGCGCGCTCGGCGAGGGCATGGCGGCGAAGGCGAAGCACTACGTCGCGCAGGGCTACAAGGCCATCAAGATGCAGGCCGCGCATATCGGCGACTGGCGGCAGGATGTGCGCAACCTCCGCATGGTGCGCGACGCCGTCGGCCCCGATGTCGAGATCATGGTCGACATCAACATGGGCTGGACGGCCGACCAGGCCATCATCGCCGGCCGCGCCTTCGAGGAGTACGATCCCTACTGGATCGAGGAGCCCGTCCTCGCGGATGACTTCGCGGGCTATCTCCGCTGCGCGGATGCGCTGACCACGCGCGTCGTCGGCGGCGAGAGCCATTTCGGCCGCGACGACCTGAAGCCATTCCTGCAACACCCGAAGCTTCCCATCCTGCAGCCCGATCCGATGCGGGGCGGATTCACGGAACTGCGGAAAATCGCGACGGTCGCGGACAGCTGGGGCATGACCTTCGCGCCGCATCTGTTTCCCGAGCTGAACGTCCACATCCTCGCCAGCATCCCGAACGCGATCTGGGCCGAGCAGATGGGACTGCTGGACGACGTCTTCGTGAGCACGCCCAGGATCGCCGGCGGCATGATCGGCGCACCCGAGACGCCGGGCCACGGTCTCTCCTTCAAGCCCGAGGTGCTGAAGGATTTCGTGCTCCGCTGATCAGCGACCGCTCTCCCCGGGCCGCCTCTGGCGGGTTGGCGCGGCGGTCTCCGCGACGATGGCCCGGATGCGGGGATCGTCGCGCACCAGCGCTTCGCCGGCGCTCACCAGGGCGTCGACATCCGCGTGCGGCAGCGTGAGGCTCAGCGCCGTCCGCTGCAGCCTTTCCCGCAGCACCGGATCCGGAATTCTGGCGACCGGCAGATAGACCAGCTCCCCGCGCACATCGCTGCAGGGAAGACCGCGGACCTGCCGCCCCTGGGCGCATCGGATCCGGCGGAAGCGTTCGGCCAGCGTGCGCAGTTCGGCGTTCATCAGGACCAGGGTCTCGAAATCATAGGCATCGACCAGGGTGAAGTAGGAGGCGTTGATCAGCTGCCGGATGCCGCCGAAGCTTGGGCGCTGCGCCAGGCTTCGGTCCACGACGGATTGCCCGTCGATGCTGATCACGAGGATGCGCCGTGTCCGCAGCGCAATCTCCCGCATCACCGGATTTCCGTCATCGAGGGAGAGCATCATCTGCAGGATGCCGCGCAGCGCGAGGTTGTCCGACAGCCCACCGTCGAGCAGATGAACCCAGCGCATCTCGTTCGGATCGGCGTAGGCGTTCATGACCCGCGCCAGCGCCGCCCGGCGCGACCAGGGGTCGCCGGCCTGCGCGGCTTCGGGCGGCAGCCCGTCCGCGGGCCTGGCGCCGCGGCAGGACGCGGCATGGTTCTCGAGCGTCACGGGGCTGAACAGGAAGGGAAACGCCGAACTCGCCGCCACCGCCCGCGCCAGGCGGAAGCTGTTCAGATCCGAACAGAGGGCGCCGAAGGTCGTGTCCACGAAGGAAAAGGCGACGCCATTCACGAAATCGGTCGCGTTGATAAGCACCAGGGGCAGGCCGCGCCGTGCGAGGTCGCCGAAGGTCGCGCCGTGGAACAGCAGGCGGTCGTAGATCTCCGCCATGTAGTCGTTGGTGCCGACGGAGCGGTTGACCAGCCAGCCCCAGTTCCAGGGCTGGAGATAGGTCTGGGAGCGATAGATGTCGATGTCGCGGTGCAGGAAGTCGCGCGGGAAGGTCTCGAAATGCTCCTCCCGGTAGAGCCCGTAATGCGCCGCCGTGAAGCTGCCGCCCGACACGCCCGAGATGACATCGACATCATCGAGCAGCGAGGCCCGGGCGTCTCCCCCGCGCCCGGACGGCATGGCGCGCAGCCCACGCAGCGCGCCATGCGCGAATGCAGCGGACCGCGTGCCGCCACCGGAGAAGGCGAGGAAGACGAGCAGGTCGCTGTCCCCGCGCGCCGCACGGCGGCTGTCCACCTGCGACAGCAGGAGCCGCGGGCCGTAATTGGCATGGAAGGCCGGGGCGCCATCCGGCCCCGCGGCGAGCGGCTGGTTCATGCGCACGGGAACCGAGGCGCAGGCCGCCAGCACGATCAGACTGATCAGCGCCAGCGCGCGCCGGGCGGATCGATGGGCCAGACGAATCATCCGGGCCAGCATAGGCCGACCCTCCGCGTCCCGAACAGTCCGCGGAAATTCTAAAGAATGGGCGTCCGCCGCAAGGTGCGCGGCCTGCTCTCATCGAAGGGCGTGCGCGCATGCTGAAGCCGGCGGTTGTCCCACAGCAGCATGTCGCCCACCTGCCAGCGGTGCCGGTAGGTGATGCTGTCGTCGTACAGGTACGATCGCGCCTCGGCGATCAGCGCCTTGCTCTCCTCGGCTTCCAGCCCGACGACGTGCAGCGTCGTCAGCTTGTTCACCCAGAGCGCCTGACGCCCGCTGTCCGGATCGGTCCAGAGCATCGGGTGTTCCTGGACCATCCCGTCCGTCGCCGCATCCTTCACGTTCCAGTCCTTCGCGAGCGACCCGGCGAAGGTGTAGCCGTTCAGGCAGCGCAGCGAGGCGAGGCGCGCGCGCAATTCGGGCGGCATCTTCTCCACGGCGGCGAAGCCGTTCACGAACAGCGTGTCCCCGCCCTCCCCCGGCAGATCGATCGCGGTCAGGATCAAGGCCGCGAGCGGCTCGGGCTGGAACAACTGGTCCAGGTGGAAATCGAGATCGCCCTTCCCGAACAGCCCATCGTCACGAACGTTCGACACGTGCTGCGCATTCGCCTCGACGTTCTTCGTCGTGTTCTTCTCGCGCAGCGTCACGCGACCGAACACCTCCGCGAAAGCCGTCTGCTGCACCGTGGTCGGCGCCGCGCCGCGGATCAGCAGGAGATGATGCCGGCGATACGCATCGCGAAGCGCCGCCGCATCCTCGGCCCCAATGGGTCGCGACAGGTCCAGCCCGATCACCTCCGCGCCCACGGCCGCGCTCAACGGGCGGAACGCCAGCGCCTCGACCGCGGCCGCCATCAGCGCACCGTCGCCCCGGCGACGTCGTAGCTCGTGCCGCTGACGTAGCCGCCAGCGAAATTCGCCGCGAGCGGACGGCTCTCGAAGCTTTTCAGCCACAGCCGCAGCATCAGCCGCTTGCGCGCGGCCTCCGGCGGATCGCGCCAGGCGGTGCGGCTGTGCAGCGCCGTGTAGTTGTTCAGCACCTGGAAGTCGCCGGTCCGGAGCTTCATCTCGACCTGATAGGCCGGATCGAGTGCGACGCTCAGTACCGCATCCAGTGCGCGCCGCTCGGCAGGCGTCAGCGCCTGCCCGCGCTTCTGCGCCGCCTGCTCCACGGTCTTGGCGTTGAAGTTGCAGGACAGCACGCCGCCGAAATGGCTGTAGACGGGAATGCGGAAGGGCGTCAGCGGTCCCCCGCCCTTCTGCTCAGCACCGCGCAGGTCGTGCAGGAAGCCATCCTCCAGCATCGGGATCACATCGGGCGCCCGGTCCAGCAGCGCGTTCCAGATCGCCATCGAAGAACAGATCCGGCTGACACCGCCGCCATCCTCCGCGGGGCGGACGCACAACAGCCCGACAAGGTCCGAGCCATCGACATGCGGCATCTGCTCCGCGCTCGTACCCGACCCGATCGCGTTCGGCGCGTTGTAGTCGATGCCCTGGTCGGTGATGTGGCCGATCATCCCGTCCCTGTAGTTGGCCAGGTTCACGCGCGGGTTCTGCTTCAATGGACGGCCGAGATGAAGGCCGAGCCCCCAGACGATGCGCGCCGCGCCCTCCTCATCCGCGCCGCTCACCGGCAGTCCGCGGAACAGCACGACGCCCCGCCCCTGCTCCAATTCCTCCAGCGCATCGGCGAGCACCGGCGCGAAGCCCGGGAGCGGGAAATCCTCGCGCGCGAACTCCGCCCCGCGCAGGCCACGGGCCGTCACGCCCGCCACGGCCGCTGCAATCTCGGCTGCCTGCGCCGGCGTGACGTGAATTTCCCAGGATCGGTCGCCTTCCAGGTCGGCGCGCGTCCAGGCGCAGGCGTCACGGATGGGCTCGCGCATCGGCATGGTCGTCCTCCGCCGCGGATCGGCAGGCGAGCCTAGCGCAGGATTGCCTCCCCTTGCCAAGCGCCGCGTCCCGTTCCCTCATGGCTGCGAAGGCGGAGGAACCGGGGCATGGGCGAGCAACAGCGCTGGGCGGTGGTGACAGGCGCGGGCGGCGGCATCGGCGCCGCCGTGGCACGGCACCTCGCGCAGGACGGCTTCGCCATCATGATGCAGGATCTCCAGCCCGGTCCCCTGGAAGCCGCGGCCGACCGCGTGCGCGCCCTTGGTGGCACGGCCGAGACCCTGGCCGGCGACGCCGCCGACCCGGCGCATGCCAGGGACGTCGTCGCGCGGGCCGTGGCGCGCGGCCGCGTGGATGCGCTGGTCAATGTTGCCGGCGGTTCCGGTCCCAAGGTCGTGCGCACCATCGAGGAGATGGACGACGCGTCCTGGAACCACGTGATGGCGCTGAACGTCACCAGCGCCTTCCTGTTCTGCCGTGGTGTCGTGCCGCATATGCGCTCACGGGGCTATGGGCGCATCGTGAACCTGTCCTCGACCGGGGCACGCGGGCGCAAGGGGCCGGTGACGACGCAGGGCGCGCGCCTCGCCTACGGCACGGCGAAGGCCGCGCTGCTCGGCTTCACCGCGCAACTCGCGAAGGACGAGGCGAAGCACGGCATCACGGTCAATGCGTTGATGCCCGGGCTGATCCTGTCGGAGCAGGGCACCCGCATCCGCGCACGGTTCGAGGCGCTGCCCGAGGACCAGCGCAACCGCATGCTGTCGGAGATCCCGGCCGGCCGCGCCGGGGAGGCCGATGAGGTCGCGGCCGTCGCAGCCTTCCTCTGCTCGCGCGCGGCCGGCTATGTGAACGGCGTCGGCCTGCCGGTCGAGGGTGCGTTCCTCTGATCCGGGGGCCGATCAACGCGCGGTCCGCTCGATATTCCACAGCACGGGGAAACCGACATCGAGCAGGCCGCGCAGGCTCGCGCGGTAGGCCCCCGGACTCGCGAACTGGCCGAGGATGACGACGGAGACATGCTCATGCGCCATGGCCTGGAGCTGCGCGGCGAGCGCACGCTGCCGGGCCGGGTCGCTCTCGGCCAGGAAGGCTTCCAGAAGCGGCCGCTGGCGTTCGTCGCACCACCAGCCCGGATAGGCGTTGGCGCAGTTGTGGACCAGCACCGGATTGCCCGACGGGTCCTCCATGTCGAAGCCGGTCCAGACCAGAGGCACGACATTCCACCCGCCCTGGTCGATCGGCTGGCGACTGGTGCGGCGCTGCGCCACGGTGCTCCAGTCCGTCGTGCGGACATCCAGGTTGAAGCCCGCGCGGCGCATCTGTTCGATGGCGACCAGCGTGATCGGGTTGATCAGCGCGCTGTCCTGGCTGTGCAGCACGACGATGGGCTGGTTGGCGTAGCCTGAGTCCTGCAGCAGAGACCGCGCGCGCTGCGGTGACGGATCGCGCAGCCATTCCGCCCCGGCCTCGGTCGCGAAGGGCCCGCCGCACATGAAGATGGTGTTGCAGTGCTCCTGGAACATGCCGCGCGGCAGGCCGAGGCCGGCCATGATCTCCGGCTGCTGGATCGCCGCCTGCAGCGCGCGGCGGACGCGGATGTCGTTGAAGGGCGGCTGGGTGTGGTTCAGGGTCAGAACGCCGAAGATCTGCGCCGGCCCCATGCCGGGCGTGACCACGAGGTTCCGGTCGCGCCGCAGGCGTTCGATGAAGTCGAGCGGCACGCGTTCGAGATAGTCGATCTCGCCGGTCTGCAACGCCGCGACGCGCGTGGTGTTGTCGGGCAGGCTGACGAACTCGGCGCGTTCGACATGCACGACCTTGCCGCCCGAAAGCCCGTCCGCGGGCTCGGCGCGGGGGCGGTAGCGCGGGTTGCGCGTGAAGGGCACGCGGTCGCCCATGCGCCAATCCTCGCGGCGGAACAGGAAGGGGCCGGAGCCGACGATGTCCGCGACCTGCGTCTGCGGCGGCGTGTTCGCGAGACGCGCGGGCATCATGAAGGGCACGGGTGTCGCGGTCTTGCCCAGCGCCTGCAGCACCTGGCCGAAGGGGCGTGCGAGCACCAGCACGAAGGTCCGCTGGTCCACCACGCGCCATTCGCGGGTCGCCGCCATCAGCTGCCGCCCGAGCCCGTCGCGCTGCGCCCAGCGCCGGAGCGAGGCCAGGCAGTCCTCCGCCGTCACCGGCGCGCCGTCATGCCATTCCAGGCCTTCGCGAAGTCGAAACGTCCAGGTCAAGCGGTCGTCCGAGGCCTGCCAGCCCTCGAGCATCTGCGGCCGCATCTCCCCGCGGCTGTTGGGGGAGACGAGCGTATCCCAGACCATGAAGCCGAAGGCGCGCGTGACGACGGACGGTGTCACCACGGGATCAAGGATCTGGAGCTCGGTGTTCATCGTCAGGCGCAGCGGACGATCCTGCTGCGCGAGCGCGGGCGTCGTGGCGAGTGCGCCGGCGAGCAGCAGGGCGGGCAGAAAGCGATGCTTGGCCATCGTGAGCCTCCCGGTTTCGGGATAGGCTAACAGGGCCAGCGCGCTTCCGTCATCTCCCCTTGCGGTCTAGGCTCCGCAACCGGGGAGAACGGCCGTGACCACGACATTCCGCGTTGGCGACATCACCATCCATCGCATCGTCGAGCAGGAAGCGCCGCTGTTCGACCCGCATGCCTTCTTTCCCGACCTGACGGCGGAGCAGCTCGCCGGGAACAGGGGCTGGCTCGAAGCGGCGCGCGCGCTCGATCCCGCGACGGGCAAGGTGAACCTCTGCATCCAGTCCTACCTGGTCAAGACACCGCGGCACACGATCCTGGTGGACAGTTGCGTCGGCAACGACAAGGAACGCCCGCACCGCCCCTTCTGGCATCGCATGAAGTCGAAGCTGTGGGAGGAGAACCTGGCCGCGGCCGGCGTCGGCTTTGCCGACATCGACTTCGTCATGTGCACGCATCTGCATGTGGACCATGTCGGCTGGAATACGGTGCTGCGCGACGGACGCTGGGTTCCGACTTTTCCGCGGGCGCAATACATCTTCTCGAAGCAGGAATACGACTACTGGACGGGCGAGCACGCGAAGACGCCGATCCCGCAGATTGCCGACAGCGTGATCCCGATCGTCGAGGCGAAGCGGGCCGTCATGGTCGCGGACGATCACGCGCTCGACGACCTCGTGCATCTGGAGCCCACGCCCGGCCACACGCCGAACCATGTCGCCGTGCATGTCGGCAAGGGCGATGGGCGCGCGGTCATGACCGGCGACCTCATCCATTCGCCGCTGCAGGCGCGCTATCCGGAAATCTCCATGTTCTCGGATTACGACCGCAAGCAGTCGGCGGTGACCCGCCGGCGCTTCCTGGAACGCTGCTGCGACAGCGGCACGCTGATGTGCATGGCGCATTTCCCCTCGCCTTCCGCCGGGCGGCTGACCCGCTGGGACAACGGCTTCAGGCTGGTCTGCGATCCCACATGAGCGCGATCCGCAACCTGGTGAAGGAGAAGCTGTCGCGGGACGAGGTCGTCGCCTCCATGACCGTGCGGCTGGTGCGCACCGTGGAGATCGCGCGCATCGCGCGTGCCGCCGGCTTCGACACGCTCTATGTGGACATGGAGCACAGCCCGCTCGGCTTCGACACCACGGGCCAGATCTGCATGGCGGCGCAGGATTGCGGCGTGACGCCGTTTGTCCGCGTCCCCTCGCTCCGCGCCGACGATGTGCAGCGCGCGCTCGATGGTGGCGCTCTCGGCGTCATCGCGCCGCATGTGCGCTCGGCCGAGGAGGCGAAGGCGCTGGTCGAGGCTGCGCGCTTCCCGCCGCGCGGCGTGCGCTCGGCCTCCGGTGGCCTGCCGCAATTCGATTTCCGCGGCGTGGCGGCAGCCGAGGCGAACCCGCTGCTCGATGACGCGACCATGGTCGTGCCGATGGTGGAAACCATCGAGGCCCTGGAGCATGTCGAGGACATCGTCGCGGTGGATGGCGTGGACATGGTCCTGGTCGGCACCAACGACCTGACGGCCGAGATGGGCATCGCCGGCCAGTACGATCATCCCCGGCTGAGCGACGCCTATACGCGCATCATCATGGCCGCACGGTCACATGGGAAACATGTCGGCGTCGGCGGGCTGTCCTCGCGCCCGGACCTGGCGGCCGCGTTCGTGCGCATGGGTGCGCGCTACATCTCGACCGGCACCGACCTCGCCTTCCTCTCCGGCGCCGCGGCGGCACGCGCGCAACAGGTGAAGGACATCATCCCGTGAGCAGCCAGGTCCAGCACTACATTCCTGTTCGCGAGGATTGGCTGCGCAGCCGCACGGAAGAGATCATCGATCCCACGCAGCCGATCTGCGACCCGCACCATCACCTCTGGGACCGTCCCGGCTGGCGCTATCTGCTCGACGACATGCTGGCCGACATCAACCAGGGCCACGACATCCGCGCGACGGTGCTGGTCCAGGCGCGCGCCTTCCATCGCCAGGACGGTCCGGAGGCGATGAAGCCGGTCGGCGAGACGCAGTTCGCCGCGGGCGTCGCCGCCATGACGGAGAGCGGCACCTATGGCCGCGTGCGTGTCTGCGCCGGCATCGTGGGCCATGCGAACCTGGCGCTGGGGGGCGCGGTCAGGCCCGTGCTGGAAGCGCATGTCGCCGCCGGCAATGGCCGTTTCCGCGGCATCCGCCACATCGCGACCTGGGATCCCGATCCCGCGATGCTGAATCCGGCCTACACGCCGGCGGAAGACATGATGGACGGCCCGGGCTTCCGGGCCGGCATCGCGGCGCTGGGCGCGATGGGCCTCAGCTACGACGCCTGGATCTATTTCCACCAGATCCCGAAGCTCGCCGCGATGGCGCGCGCGCATCCCGAAACGCCTGTCATCCTGGATCATGTCGGCGGCGTGCTCGCCATCGGCCGCTATGCAGGCCGGCGCGATGAGCTCTTTTCGACCTGGGCCGCGAACATCCGCGAGCTCGCGGCCTGCCCGAACGCCTATGTGAAGCTGGGCGGCCTTGGCATGCGGCTGCCCGGTTTCGGCTTCGAAACCCGCGCGCGGCCGCCATCATCCGAGGATCTCGCCGCGGCCTGGAGGCCCTATACGGAGACCTGCATCGAAGCCTTCGGCACGCAGCGCTGCATGTTCCAGAGCAACTTCCCCGTGGACAAGGGCAGCTACGCCTACCCGGTCGGCTGGAACGCCTTCAAGCGCCTGGCCGCAGGCGCCGGCGCCGAGGAGAGGCACGACCTCTTCTGGCGCACGGCCGCGCGCGTCTACAGGCTGGACGAGGCGCTGTTCAGATAGACGCCGCGAGCGCGGCGGGGTCGGGTTCCAGCCCCAGCCCTGGCGCATCGGGCAGGGCCATGAAGCCATCGCGCACATCGAGCGCGTGACCATACGGCGCGAGCGACAGGTCGGCGAAGTAGACCTCGATCGGCGTCTCGACCTCATGCGCCGCCAGGATATGCAGCGTGGCCAGCAGTCCTGCGCCGAAATAGGGGCAATGCGGCATGAAGGCGACACCTGCCTGCTGTGCGAGCGCCGCGACCTGCATCATGGCCGAGACCCCGCCCACCTTCGTCACGGATGGCTGCGCGTAGTCCACGGCACCGGCCGCGAACATGCGGCGGAAATCGTCGGGGCTGCCGGCATTCTCGCCCGCCGCGATGCCCGTGTGTCCGGCCGCGCGCACCTGCGCGATCCGGTTCACGTCCTCGGGCGGCCAGGTCGGCTCTTCCACCCATCGTGTGTTCGGTGCCGCGACGGCGCGCCCGAAGGCGATCGCTTCCTCCACCGTGTTCCAGGCGCAGTTGATGTCGAGCATCAGCGGGACATCGCCCGGGATCGCGCCGCGCGCCGCCGCGATGCATGCGAGATCCACCTCATGCAGCTTCACATGGCGGTAGCCGCGCCGGATCGCCTCTGCCGCGTTGCGCGCGGCGGCGCCCGGCTCGCCATAGCGCAGCAGGCTGGCATAGGCCGGCACGCGCTTCCGACCCGCGCCGCCCAGCAGTGCATGCAGCGGCTTGCGCGCGATGCGCCCCGCGATGTCCCACAGCGCGATGTCGATCGCCGAGAGCCCGAACGTCACCGCCCCGTTGCGGCCGAAATTGTGAAAACGCCGCGCCAGCTTCGTCGTCAGACCGGCGATGTCGCGCGGATCCTCTCCCACGCAGAGCGGCGCGAGCAGGCGGTCCACCGCATCCTTCGTGGTCGCCACCAGGTTGAAGCCAAACCCTTCGCCCCAGCCATGCAGGCCGGCATCGGTCTCGACCTTGACCATCAGCGTGTCCATGGACCCGCCAAGATGCAGGTTGCCGCCGACGCTGCCTTCTCCCGCGCCATAGGTGAAGGGGCTTTTCAGATGGTGGGTCGTGACGCGCGTGATCTTCATGGCCGTTCCCTCGTGGCGCCCGCTTCCGCGCTGGCCCATCCCGCGCGATACTGCGGCGTGAGCGGGCGCACGAAAAGCCCGGCAGAGGAACGGACCAATGATTCGCAAGCTGCTCGGCGCCGCACTCGGTGCGATGCTGGCCCTTCCCGCCGCGGCGCAGGAGGCATTTCCCTCGCGCCCCATCCGCCTGATCGTCCCCTTCGCCGCCGGCGGCCCCAGCGACATCGTCGCGCGCATCATGGCGCCGCGGATGAGCACGCTGCTGAACAACCAGCCCATCGTCGTGGAAAGCCGCCCCG
>JAYRQX010000237.1:0-3073 GCA_041910415.1 Acetobacteraceae bacterium
CAGCGCCGTGACGCGGCGGCGGAGATCCTGCAGCTCGTGCAGCAGGTCAGGGGCGTGCGTCATGCCGCCGCGCCCTCCGGCGCCGGCGGGCGCATCAGGTCGCCGAAGACGGCGTCGAATTCGTCGCGCTCGACCTCGGCCGCGAAGGTTTCCAGCTTCGCCACCGCGGTCGCGAGGCGCTCCATGTGCTCGGCCGCTCGCACGGCCTGCTCGCCGGTGATGGTCGCGCCGGTCTGCTCGCAGCAGCGGAGCAGGTCGGCGATCTGGTGGAGCTGGAAGGAGGGGAGGAGGAAGGTCATGACCGGCCCTCCGCTTTGTCGATCAGCGCCTCGATACGGGCCGCGATACGCATGTTCGTGCCGGCCTTGTTGGTAGCCTCTTCGGTGCCCTTCGCGCGGTGCTGGCGCTCGTAGAAGCGGAACTGCGCGGCGGCGAGCCGCAGTTCCTCCAGCATGTCCGGTGCGGCGACAATCAGTCGGGCGTTGGCGCGGATGTCGGCCATGCTGCCACGGCGACCAGGCATAGCCATGAAGCAGACGCGGTCGTCCTCGGTGTGATGGATGACCAGGCTGTCGCCATCGCCGTATGAGACGACCCACCACGGCCCCGGCGTGTGCTTCGCGCCCATCACGCCGCCTCCTCAACCGTGGCCGGAAGGATCTCCGTGCTGACGCGCCCGAAGGCGGCGCGGATGTGCGCGATGGAGACCGGTGCGTCATCCGGCGCCGCCACCATGTGCGCCAGCTTGAGCACCGTCGACAGCAGGCGCAGCGCGCCCGGCCGCCGGGCGACGGCATGCAGAAGCTTGCGCTCCTCGGTGCCCGAAACACCCCAGGCCATGAGCAGCGTGTTCACGTCGCCCGCCCGCACGCGGGTCCGCTTCTCGCGCATGCCGACGCGTGATGTCAGCTGCGCGAACTGCTCCTTGCGACCATCGCCTTCCAGGCGGCTCTGGATGCTCTCGTTGCCCAGCAAGGCCACGCCGATGTCGGCCTGGTCATGGATGGCCCGGATCATGTCGAGCGTCTCGGGCAGCAGATGCTGCGCCTCGTCGATGATCAGCAGGCCGCCGGTGCTGCGCACCTTCTCGCAGATGCGCTGCTGGATCTCGCTGGAGATCCCGCCGGAGAAGACCTTCATCACCCGGCAGATGTCCTTCAGCACCGCCCGCGTCTTCGCCAGCGTCGGGTTGGCTGTGATCTTCCAGACGTTCGGAGTGTTCGCCGTGTAGTGGCAGGCGGCGCTGGTCTTGCCGATGCCCGGCGCGCCCACGAAGGTGGCGATGTCGGGCATGTGCTGCGCGTGCTGCAGCAGGGCATAGACCGCGCCGGCGGTGGGCGTCATGACGAACTTCGGCGCCTCGGGCGCCTGCGCCGTCATCTGCTTGCGGACTTCACGCGTCTCGATCCAGCGGAGCGCGCGGGCGCCAATATAGTCGCTGCGGCCGGGGTATTTGCCGGTCAGCCAGGTCGACAGCGTGCCGTAGGGGATGCCGCTCTCGCGCGCGATGTCCGTCGCGCGCAACTCTTCATTCACGATGATCGCGCGCACCAGCTCGCGGATCTCCGCGACGCGATCGTCGTCCATCATGGGCGGTGAGCCGGGTTTCGGCTTGTCAAGAATGTCGGAAGGCATCTAGCCTGTGCTCCTGATTGCTGCGTTACCGAGGCCGGTTGGGGGGATCAGCCCCAGCCGGCCTCTTCTTCATCGTCGGGGTCGGGCACCACGCTCAGCGCGCGCCGCGCCCCGAAGGCGTGATGGATGGCGCGCTGGATCTGTGCTGCCGCGGCGTCCTCCTCTTCCTCTTGGATTGCGATGGGCTTCAGCGCCGTCGCGCCGCGGAACAGCGGACGGATGACGTTGCGCTCTGGCACGGCTGGCGTGTCGGGGCGCGTCGCGGCGAGGTCGCGTGTCCGCTGCTCGGCGCTGATGCGATCCTCGGCGTCGGCCAATAGCCGGAAGCCCTTGCGGCGCAGCTTGACGGCCTGCGCGGTGCGGCGCGCGGCATCGACATCGCCAAAGCCGACGTCAGCGATGCATTCGGCGGTTGCCACGAACGCACCGTCGGCGCGATAGACATGTACGGGCGCGTGCAGGTGCTCCGGGTCGAAGCGCACCGTCACCGGCCGCCCGCGCAGCTCAACCAGGCAGGCGTCATGGTAGCGGTTGCCGAGCAGGTGGATGCTGGCGTCGCGGCGGACGCGGACCTCCTCGGCGGCCAAGAGGAAAACGCGGCGCTGCGCATCGGTGGCGCGCGTGATCGGCACCTGCGCGTAGCTCTCGGCGAAGGTCTCGTCGAAGCTGCGCCCACGGCAATTCGCGGCCGTGCGGCCGGGCCGGGCGTTGTGCTCGGCGATCCCGGCTTCCAGCACCTGCAGGAAGGTGGCGATCGGCACGGCCTTGCTGTCGTAGTCGTGCGGCTTGTTCGTCGGCGCATTGCCGGTCCAGGCGCCGATGAAGGCGGGATGGCGGGCGATGTCGCGCGCCAGGTCGCCGAAGGCGCGCTCGATAGGCTTCGAGCGTCCGCTGTAGGGCTTCGCCCAGTGCACCTCGACCCCGAGCGTCGGGAAGATGCCGAGCGGTTCTTCGGCGCGCACCTTGAACCGGAAGCGCCGCTTCAGGCCGCCCGACATGGTCTTGTTCGCAGCCGCCAGCGTGTTGTCGATCGTGACCTTGCCGGGGATGCCGTACTTCTCGACCACGTCACCGAAGGCGAGGCGGAAGACATCCCCGGTTTCGTCGCGGCCGACGCGGTAGCCGAGCAATTTCCCGCTGAAGAGGTCCTGGAAGAAGACCACCATCGGGCGGGCCTTCTCGCCATCTTCCCAGCGGACGAAGACGTCGAAGCGATGGCCGTCGGCGTTCAGCCATTCCATCGCGTGCAGCATCGACCGGTCGCGCCGCTGCGTCGGGAACAGCGCGTCCGTCGCCTCCGGACCATGGCGCTTCCAGGTCTTCACGACATCGGGCAGCGCATCGATCCGGCGACGCATGGTGCGGGCCGACGGCAATGCCCAGCCGTTCTGTGCGGCGACCTTCTCCAGGTCGCGCCAGCACTTGTCGAAGGTGAGAC
>JAYRQX010000238.1:0-3020 GCA_041910415.1 Acetobacteraceae bacterium
CTGCCGTGCCGCCTTCCTCCAGCGCTTCGGCCAGCACGCCGATGACCGCGGCGCTGATCCGCGCGTGGCGCAGCAGCCCTGCGGGCAGCACCGTGCCGTCCGGCACCAGCCGGCCCTGGAACACCACGCCGGCGAGCCGAGCGCCATCCGGCCCGGGCGCCAGGCGCAGGCCGCAGGCGGCGAGCCCGATCGCGTCCACCAGCGCGGCGGCGATCTCCTCGCCCTCCGCGATGTCGCGCGGCGCGATGTCCTCGGGGAGCGCGCCCAGCGGATGCCCGGTCTCCCAGGCTTCCGCGAGCCAGCGTGCGGCGTCGTCGGCCTTCATGCCGTCCTCAGTTCAATGGCGGCAGGGTGGCGGCGTCGTCTTCCTGGAAGCCGCCGGCCGGTGGGCTGACCAGGTCCGTCGCGACGCCGCCTTCGGGCGGAGCGCCGGAATACAGATACTCCGGCAGCCAGGTGACGAGGCCCGGGAAGACATAGACCAGCGTCATGCAGAGCAGGACGATGTAGATGAAGGGCATGCAGCCCCTGAAGATGTCCTCGAGCTTCACGGCGGGCGGCGAGACGCCCTTCAGGTAGAAGGCCGCCATGGCGACGGGGGGCGAGAGGAAGCTCGTCTGCAGGTTCAGCGCCACCATGATGCCGAAGAAGAGCGGGCTGATGCCGAAATCGTCCAGCAGCGGCAGGAAGATCGGCACGAAGATCACGATGATCTCCGTCCATTCCAGCGGCCAGCCGAGGATGAAGATCAGCAGCTGCGCCAGGATCATGAAGGTGACGGAGTTGAGCGGCAGCGACTTGAAGAACTCCTCGACGAGCTGCTGGCCGCCGAGATAGCCGAAGACCGAGGAGAAGATGTAGGAGCCGACGAAGAGCCAGCAGACCATGGCCGAGGTGCGCGCGGTGAGGAACACGCTCTCCTTGAGCTTCTGCCAGCTGAAGGCGCGGTAGGCGATGGCGAGGATCACCGAGCCGAGCGAGCCCATGGCGGCCGCCTCGGACGGCGTGGCGAGGCCCATGATGATGGAGCCGAGCACCGAGGCGATCAGCAGTGCCAGCGGGAAGAAGCTGGTGACGAGCGCCCACAGCAATGTGCGGAAGGGAACGTTCGTCTCTTCGGGCGGCAGGCGCGGCGCGCGATGCGGCTGGAACAGGCCGACGCCCATCGCATAGAGGATGTAGAGCAGCGCGAGGCCGACGCCGGGGATGAAGGCCGCGGCGTAGAGCTGCACGACCGAGACGCCGGCCGTCGCACCGTAGAGGATGAGCATGATGGAGGGCGGGATGAGGATGCCGAGGCAGCCGCCGGCGCAGGTGACGCCGGCCGCGAGCTTCGGGTCGTAGCCCGCGCGCAGCATGGCCGGGAAGGCGAGCAGCCCCATCAGCGTGACCACGGCGCCGACGATGCCGGTCGCGGTCGCGAAGAGCGCGCAGGTGGCGAGGGTGGCCACCGCGAGCGAGCCGGGGATGTTGCCGCTGGCCATCTGAAGCGAGCGGAACAGCCTGTCCAGGATGTTCGCGCGCTCGATGATGTAGCCCATGAAGACGAAGAGCGGGACGGAGAGCAGCACGTCGTTGCTCATCACCGCGTAGGTGCGGACGATCAGCAGGTCGAAGACGCGGTCGCCCATGCCGAGGAAGCCGAACATCAGCCCCATCGCCATCAGCGTGAAGGCGATGGGGAAGCCCAGCATGATGAAGAAGAGGAAGAGAAAGAGCTGCGTCAGCCCGAAATACTGGTGGAGTTCCTGCGCGATCATCGAAGGGGCGCTCCGGTCACGAATGCGGGTGGCGCGGGGCGGGATCGCGCGAGGCCGCGTCCTCCGCAGTGTGGGCCACGGCGATGATGCCGGCCTCGCCATGGGCGGCCATCTCGGCGGCGAGCGCCTCGGCGCCCTTGGCTTCGGCGGCGGCGAGGATCTGCTTCTCCAGCTCCTCGACATCCGACAGGCGCTGTGGCCAGTCGCCGGTGCGGATGCACTGCACGCAGCGCACCACCTCGACCAGGCCCTGCAGCAGAAGCAGGAAGCCGACGAGCGGGATCAGCGCCTTGAACGGCCAGATGTAGGGACCGCTGGGGCTGACGGAGCTGCGCTCGTTCTGGAACCAGGAGAGCTCGAAATAGTGCCAGCCCGCGACCATGAAGGCGAAGATCGCCGGGAAGTAGAAGACCAGGAACAGCACCAGGTCGAACTTCGCCTGCCGGGGCGGCGGGAAGTTGCGGTAGAGGAAGTCGCCGCGCACATGGCCGTTGCGGCTGAGCGCATAGGCGCCGGCCAGCATGAAGAGCGCGCCGTAGAGCATGTAGGAGGTGTCGTAGGCCCAGTCCGTGGGCGCGCGGAAGAAGCGGCGCGCGGAGACGTCGTAGACGACGACGGCGGTGAGCGCGACGATCGCCCAGGCGCCGAGCTGGCCCATGAAGGTCGAGAGCTTGTCGATGCCGATGAGCACGCGCTGCACAGCGGGACGCGAGGCATAGACGATGCCGATGACGATGGCGGCCACCACGATGAGGCCCAGGATCAGTACTGCCGCGCGATCGGCTGACATGCGCGAAGCTCCCTCAGGCAGGATGCGGATACAAAGAGGGGCCGGCCCCGCATCGCTGCTGGGCCGGCCCCGGTTCAGGCCAATCTCGCCTCAGCCCTGGCGGGCGAAGAAGTGGTTGTAGGAGACGACCGGGCTCGCCTCGTAGCGCAGGAAGAACCCGCCGACGCGCCGGCACCAGTCGCGCTGGCTGTCGCAGATCCGCTTGAAGAGCGGCCCGTTCGAGGGCGAGGACTGGTCGCCCTCGAGCCGCGCGATCACGCGGTCCCAGGCCTGCAGCTGCGCGTCCAGGATCGGGCGCGGGGTGATGCGGACATTCACGCCGCCCTGCGCCAGCGCGATCAGGTCGCGCGAGTAGCGGTCCTGCGCCTTCCACGACATGTCGGCGGAGGACGCCTCAGCGACGTGGCGCAGCATCCAGCGCTGCTCTTCCGGCAGGCCTTCGTATTTCTGCTTGTTGAACAGGATCTCGA
>JAYRQX010000239.1:0-3893 GCA_041910415.1 Acetobacteraceae bacterium
CCATCTGCCCTTCGGCCAGGGCCAGCGCGACCGCCTGGTCGTCCAGGCGCTGCACATCGAGCCGCGACCCCGCTTCGAGGGCGGCGCGCCCGTCCGGCAGGTCCAACAGCGCGCGGCCTTGCCCGGTCGTGACGGCATTGCCGGTGGTGAGCGGCATGTTCGGCACGCCCTCCGCCCAGGCGGCATCCGCGGCCGGGCGGTACTGCACCGCGCCCTCCGCCCGGCCCAGGCGCCCGATGCGGGCGGGCGGATCGGGCTGTGCGGGCTGTTCGGGCGCCGGGCCGCCTTCGATGACCGTGGGCAGGCCGGACGCGGCCGCGGGCTGGGGTTCCGTCGCCGCGGCGGCGTACGGTGGAGTCACGATCGACAAGACCAGAAAGGCGGCCGCAGCGCCGAGGGGACGCATGGCACGGACTCCACGGTCCCGCCTGAACCGGAGAACCGTTGCCTCTTCATAATCCATGAACATGTCACCCGTCAGGCAGCGGCATGAAAACGCGGCAAGCCGCGTTGCCGTTGCCGGATCGGCCGACCGCAGGCGCGCAGCGTCCGATATCGAGGGTCATGGCCGGCCAAGGTCCGGCCGCAACCGCTGGTTCTCCGCCCGGTGCGCGCCGCCGCGTCAGTAGCAGGTCACCTGGCGGCCGCGGCGGCCGTCCTGGACGCAATCCGTGCCCTGGGGCGTGTTGTCCGGCGTGCAGGCCGCGACCAGCGTCGTGAGGAGGAGCAGGGAGAGAAGGGTCAGTGCGCGCATGGGGCGATCTCCGGTTCCGGCAGCCGGAGGAAATAGACCCTCTTCGGGATCGCCTGACCAGCGTCTGGCGCGCAGCGACCGGAGCGGAGAGGATCGCGCCGGGACAGGGATGCGGGGGCCGCGATTCGGCAAAGGTGGAGCCGGTGGGGAGTGGTCGCGGCGCTGGCCGGCTGCACGCTGCTGTCCGCGCCGGATGCGCTGGCGCAGGGCGGGCAGTTCCAGCGCCGCCAGGGCGTGGTCGCCGCGCCCGAACCGCAGGATGACGAGTTCACCCGCGACGTCACCCGTCCGCTGAACCAGGCCTATGATGCCTACCAGGCGTTCGAGCGCCGGATCCTCGGACCCATCGGCGCCACCTTCGACATGCAGGCATCGACGTTCACGCAATGGGGCAGCCCGCGCGGCGGCCGGCCGACCACGCTCTTCGTCTATTCGCCCGTGCTGACATGGACACCGCTGCACAGCGCCACCTTCGGCACCGGCACCGTCACGCTGGGCGTGCAGGGCGCGCAGTTCTGGAGCGGGTACACGACGGCCGACCAGCAGGGCGCGCTCGGCATCCTGACGCCGCAGAACGACTGGACCGCGCGCGCCTTCTCCTGGGAGATGCTCGCCTACACCCACCGCTTCGCCGCACCCTTCAGCTGGTTCGCCGTCACCGCCGGGCAGTTCGGCATCTCCGGCTTCGACGGCGACTTCTTCGCGGGCAATGCTCAGACGAACTTCGTCTCCTATGCGCTGGCGCAGAATGCGACCGCGACCTACCCGGTCGCGGGGATGGGCAGCTTCGCGACCGTCACCATCGAGCGCGCGGCGCTGTCCTTCTCGGGCGGTTTCCAGGGCGCGACCGATCTCTACGGCGCCAGCATCACGACCTCGGGCTTCAACCAGGGGCGCTACGCGACCTTCGCGAATGCCCTGTGGGCGCCGGTGCTGCCGGGGCTGGGGCAGGGGTCCTACAACATCCTCGGCTACGAGATGCCTGGAGTCGCCGGGCAGCCCACGCGCTCGCGCGGCCTCTCCTTCGCCATGTCGCAGACGCTGCTGCCGGGCTTCGGCATCTTCGCGCGCGCGGCGACGGCGACGGGCAACGCGGTGCCGATCGAGACCTCGGTCGCGGCCGGCGCGGTCTTCGCCAACCCGTTCCAGCGCAACAGCCGGGACCAACTGGGCATCGGCGTCTTCGCCAACCGCGCCAGCGTGATCGCCAACCTGCCGCCCGGCGCGCGGCGCGTGGAATGGGGCGGCGAGGTCTACTACAATTTCATCGTCTCGCGCGGCTTCGCCGTCTCGCCGACCTTGGCCTTCTTCGCGAACCCGCTCTACGCGCCGGGCACCGGGGCGGCGGGCGTCTTCACGCTGCGCACGACGCTGTTCTTCTGATCAGCGGCCGCCGATCAGCCGCCGCCGCAAGCGCGCCGAGAGGAAATCGATTGCCGAGACAACCAGCACCATCGCGATGATGATGAAGGCGACCTCGTCCCAATGCCGCACGCGGATGCGCTCGGCGATCTGCAAGCCGATGCCGCCGGCGCCGACGACGCCGAGGATGGCGGCCGAGCGCGTGTTGCTTTCGAACATGTAGAGCGCCTGGGCGAGCATGACGGGCAGCACCTGCGGCAGCACGCCGAAGCGGATGGCGGCGAGGCGCGTGCCGCCGGCCGCGGTGATGCCTTCGACCTGGCGCCTCTCCGCGTTCTCGATGGCTTCCGCGTACATCTTGCCGAGCACGGCGATGTCCGCCGTCGCGATGGCGAGCACGCCGGCGAGCGGGCCGAGGCCGACGGCGCGGACATAGGCGAGCGCCCAGACGAGCTGATCGACGCCGCGCATGCCGTCGAAGACCCGGCGGAGCGAGAAGCGGAACAGGAGGTTGGTGACGATGTTGCGCGCGCCGAGGAAGCCGAGCGGCACGGCGATGAGCGCGGCGAGGACGGTGCCGATGAAGGCCATCGCCACGCTTTCCGCGATGCCCTTCAGGATGTCGTCCCAGAGTTCACCCGGTGAAGGCGGGATCATCAGTCGCAGGATGGTGCCGAGGCCCGAGAGCCCGTTCCAGAGCCGCTGCGGCGTGAAGCCGAACGCATGCAGCACGCCCAGCAGCCAGGCGGCGAAGACCGTCCAGGCGAGCGCGCGGAGCACACGCTGCCGTGGCGTCGGCCCGAAGGCGGCGGGAAGGCGCGCCTGCCAGGCGGCAATCTCGGCGGCGGTCATGCCATGGCCCCGATGACGCGGTGGCGGATGCGTTCGGACATCAGGTCGATGGCCGCGACGCAGAGGATGAGCAGCAGCAGGATGGCGCTGATCTCCTGGTAGTAGTTGGACGCGATCGCCGTGTAGAGCTCCTCCCCGATCCCGCCGGCGCCGACGAAGCCGATGACGGAGGCGGAGCGCAGGTTGATCTCGAAGCGCAGCAGCGCATAGCTCAGGATGTTCGGCAGCACCTGCGGCAGGATGGCGAAGCGGCAGGCCTCGGCCCAGGTGCCGCCCGCCGAGACGACGCCATCCCAGGGCCCGGCTTCCGCATTCTCGATCGCTTCCGCGAAGAGTTTTCCGAGCGCGCCTGTGGTGTGGATGGCGATCGCCAGGATGCCCGCCAGGGCGCCGATGCCGAAGGCCCAGACCAGGATCAGCGCAGTGACGATTTCCGGCACCGTGCGCAGCGCTTCGAGGAAGCGGCGGCAGAGCTGGAACACCCAGAGCGGCGCGCTGAGGTTGCGCGAGGCGGGGAAGGCCAGCAGCAGCGCGGTCGTCGCGCCCATGAGCGTGGCGAGCGCCGCCATGTTCGCCGTTTCGAAGATCAGCAGCGCCCAGGAATCGAGACGGTAGAACCAGAAGGCGAGGCTGCCCTCGGTCTCCGCATTCGCGAACAGCGCCGCCCAGTGCAGCGTGGGCAGGATGCGCGCAAAATACTCGCCGATGCGCGGCAAGCCGGCCCAGAGGGTCGCGGGGCTGAACTCGCTCATCCAGGCGGAGATGAGCAGGCAGGCGAGGAGGATGGCGGCGCCGAGCAGGGTGACGTTGCGCTTGTGGCGCTGCGCGGATTGGAAGGCGGCTTCGGCGCGGGCGAGGGCGGTGGAGGTCACGACATGCCCCCACCCCGGGTGGACGCGTGCGCGTCCACCCGACCCTCCCCCGC
>JAYRQX010000240.1:0-4852 GCA_041910415.1 Acetobacteraceae bacterium
GCATGCCTCCAGCGCCGTCGTGAAGGCGATGGCGCGGGTGGATGTCGTGCCCTGGTCCAGGGCGAGCAGCAGATCCTTGGGCATGGCAGCCTCCCGCCGCGGAGCATGCGTCTGTCGTGCGGGGAAGGGAACCCTGGCGGCACGCGGCGCCTCGCGCGATGCTGTGCGGGAAAACCCAGGGGCAGGACGATGGCGCGTATTCTGTACGACCTCTGCGGCAGCGATCCGGCGCTGCGCTTCAGCCCCTATTGCTGGCGCACGAAGCTGGCGTTGGCGCAGAAGGGGCTGGCGTTCGAGACCGTGCCGTGGCGCTTCACCGAGACGGCCGTGCTGGCCGCGCATGGGGCGGAGAAGGTGCCGCTGCTGCTGGATGGCGACCGCGCGGTGACGGATTCCTGGACCATCGCGGAATACCTGGAGGACACCTATCCCGATCGCCCGTCCCTCTTCGGCGGCGAAGGCGGCCGCGCGCTGGCGAAGTTCGTCAATGGCTGGGCGGATGCGGTGATGATCGGCGGCATCGCGAAGCTCGTCGTCTCCGACATCCCGGCCCTGCTTGACCCGACGGACCGCGCCTATTTCGTGGAGTCGCGCGAGAAGCGCTTCGGTCTGCCGCTCGCGCAGGTGACGGCGGAGCGGGAGGAGGGGGTGAAGGCGTTCCGCGCATCCCTGATGCCGCTGCGCATGATCGTGCGCGCACGGCCCTTCCTGCATGGCGACGCGCCCGGCTATGCGGACGCCATCGCCTTCGGCGGGCTGCAATGGGCGCGCTGCGTCAGCGCCTTTCCGATGCTGACGCAGGACGATGCCGTGCACGCCTGGCGGGAGCGCATGCTGGACGCCCATGGCGGGCTGGCGCGCGCCACGCCGGCCTTCGGCTAGCTGCCGGCCATGACCCAGTCGCGGAACAGTGCCAGGTCGATGTTCCCGCCGCAGAGGATGGTCGCGACCCGCTTGCCGCGCATGGCCTCGCGCTCCTGCAGCAGCGCGGCGAGCGGTGCGGCGCCCGCTCCTTCCGCCAGATTGTGCGTGTCCTGCCAATAGGCGCGGATCGCCGCGGCGACCTCGTCATCCGTCACGGTCACGATGCGCGCGGCGCCGCGGCGGATGATCTCCAGCGCGCCGGCATCGGGCACCCGCGTCGCCATGCCGTCCGCGCGCGTGTCGGCGCTGTTCGTCGTCACGACATGGCCGGCCGCGAAGGACAGCGCATAGGATGGCGCCTCCGTGCTCTGCACGCCGATGATCCGTGTGCGCAGCCCCAGCAGGTCGCGCGCGAGGATGCAGCCGCAGATGCCGGAACCGGGGCCGATCGGGACATAGAGCGCATCGAGGGGCGGCGCGGCGCGGAACAACTCGAGCGCATAGGTCGCGACGCCCTTCACCAGGTCGGGCGCGAAGGAGGGGGCGAATTCCAACCCCTCGGCCACGGCGAGGCGCGCCGCTTCCTCCCGCGCCGCGTCGAAATCGGCGCCGTGCTCGATCAGCCGTGCGCCGAAGGCGCGCATGGCCGCGTTCTTCTCCGCGCTGTTGCCGCGGGGAACCAGGATCGTCACCGGCACGCCGTGGCGCCGCCCCGCATAGGCAAGCGACTGGCCGTGATTGCCGCGCGTCGCGGAGACCACGCCCTTCACCTCCGGCCGTTCGCGCCTCAGCCGTTCCATGTACACAAGGCCGCCACGGATCTTGAAGGCGCCTGATGGGGTGTGGTTCTCGTGCTTGACCCAGACCTCCGCGCCCGTACGTGCGGCCAGCAGCGGCCAGGCGATCTGCGGGGTGGCGGGGAATTCCGCGTGGATCAGGCGGGCGGCGGCTTCGAGGGCGGGCAGGTCGAACACGATGGGCTCCAGGGATGGGCGGGCAGGGGAAAATGCCCCCACCCCGGCCCTCCCCCGCTTCGCAGGGGAGGGAGAGGACGACCATAGCCGAAGCGGCGGCGGCGGCGCAGGATGGGCCGCAGCGAAGCCGGAGACCGATCATGCCAGGGCTGCCGAGACGCGTCTTGCTGGGCACGATGCTGGCGCGCCCGTCGCTGGCGCAGGCACGCTTTCCGAACCGTCCCATCCGCCTGATCGTGCCGTGGACCGCAGGGGGCGCGGCCGACGCGCATTTCCGCGTGCTGGCCGAGGTCGCGTCGCGGCATCTCGGCCAGCCCGTGGTGGTGGAGAACCGGCCGGGGGCGAACGGCACGCTCGGCGCGCTGGCGCTGAAGCAGGCGCCGCCCGATGGCTACCTGGTGACGCAGATCCACATGGGCGTGCTGCGGGTCGCGCTGATGCAGCAGCGCCCGGCCTATGATCCGCTGACGGACTTCACCTACATCCTCCATCTCTCGGGCTCGCTGCTCGGCATCGTCGTGCGCGCGGACAGCCCGTGGCGGACGCTGCCGGACCTGATCGCGCATGCGCGCGCCAATCCCGGGCAGGTGACCTATGGCTCGCTCGGCGTCGGTTCCTCGCAGCATCTCGCCATGGAGCAGCTCGGCATGATCGAGGGCGTGCGCTGGACGCATGTGCCCTTCCGGGGCTCCTCGGAAAGCGTGGCCGCGCTGCTCGGCGGACATGTGGATGTGGTGGCGGACAGCTCCGCCTGGGCGCCGATGGTCGAGGATGGGCGGCTCCGGCTGCTGGTGCTGTTCAGCTCGCAGCGCGCGCGACGCTTCCCCGATGTGCCGACACTGCGCGACATCGGCATCGATCACGCATCGGATGCGGCCTATGGGCTGGCGGCGCCACGCGGGCTCGATCCGGAGATCCGGCGCATCCTGCACGATGCGTTCAAGGCGGCGCTCTACGACCCCGCGCACCAGGCGGCGCTCGACCGCTACTACCAGCCGACGCTGTACCTGGACGGGCCGGACTACGAAGTGGCGGTGCGCCGGTACATGCAGGAGGAGGCGGTGGTGCTGCGCCGCCTCGGGCTCTACGGCACGCAGCCATAGCCGCGATAGGGCGCGCGCGCCATGCGAAGGCATGGCTCCGGCATGACGCGGCGCGCTGCGTCAGCTGACCTTGAGGTTGATCGCCGCCGCCTTGCCGCGTTCCATCGCGACTTCGTACTGCACCTTCTGCCGCTCGTTCAGCCCCTGCAGCCCGGCCTTCTGCACGGCGGTGATGTGGACGAAGACATCCTTGCCGCCGTCGTCGGGGACGATGAAGCCGAAGCCCTTGGTCGCGTTGAACCACTTCACGGTGCCGGTCGCCATGCGATGGACGCTCCTCTCCTGATGGGTGCGGGCGGGATCGCCTGCACCGGCAACCGGGTAGGGACGACATGGAGGCACCCGGTCATCCGGAGGCACGGCACGGCGGCCAGAGCGGTTGGCCCCGACAGTGGGCCTCAGCGGCCAAGGCGGAGTCAATCAAATGCGCCCAAGCGTTGCGCGGGCGTCGCGCGCAAGGACGCGTGAGCAGTCCATGCCGTTTCACACAGCAAAAGGGGCGGCCCTTGCAGGCCGCCCCTCCGCATTCCGATCGGGTAACGCCGATCAGAAGTCGTCGCGCGAACAGCGCGCTCAGAAGTCCATGCCGCCCATGCCGCCCATGTCGCCGCCGCCAGGCGCGGCCGGGGCCGGCTTGGCGGGACGCTCGGCGACCATCGCCTCGGTGGTGATCAGCAGGGCCGCGACGGACGCCGCATCCTGCAGCGCCGTGCGCACGACCTTGGTCGGGTCGATGATGCCGGCGGCCACGAGGTCCTTGTACTCGTCCTTCTGGGCGTCGTAGCCGTAGGCCGCGGCGTCGTTGCGGAGCGTCTCGCCCGCCACGACCGCGCCGTCCTTGCCGGCGTTCTCGGCGATCTGCTTGAGCGGCGCCTGGATCGCGCGGCGCACGATCTCGATGCCGACCTGCTCGTCGTTGTTGGTGCCCTTGAGGCCGCCGAGCTTCGTGGAGGCGCGCAGCAAGGCGACGCCGCCGCCCGCCACGATGCCTTCCTCGACCGCGGCGCGGGTCGCATGCAGCGCGTCATCGACGCGATCCTTGCGCTCCTTCACCTCGACCTCGGTCGAGCCGCCGACGCGGATGACGGCCACGCCGCCCGCCAGCTTCGCCAGGCGCTCCTGCAGCTTCTCGCGGTCGTAGTCCGAGGTGGTCTCCTCGATCTGCGCCTTGATCTGCTCGCAGCGGCCCTGGATCTCCGACTTCTCGCCGGCGCCGTCGACGATCGTGGTGTTCTCCTTCTCGATCTTCACCATCTTCGCCTTGCCGAGCATGTTCAGCGTGACGTTCTCGAGCTTGATGCCGAGATCTTCGCTGATCACCTGGCCGCCGGTGAGGATCGCGATGTCCTCGAGCATCGCCTTGCGGCGATCACCGAAGCCCGGCGCCTTCACGGCCGCGACCTTCAGGCCGCCGCGCAGCTTGTTGACCACCAGGGTCGCGAGCGCCTCGCCCTCGACGTCCTCGGCCACGATGACGAGCGGACGGCCGGACTGCACCACGCTTTCGAGCAGCGGCAGCATCGGCTGGAGGCCGGAGAGCTTCTTCTCGAAGATCAGGATGTAGGGCTGATCCATCTCGGCGATCATCTTCTCCGCATTCGTGATGAAATACGGGGAGACGTAGCCGCGGTCGAACTGCATGCCCTCGACGACGTCGAGCTCGGTCTGGATCGACTTGGCTTCCTCGACGGTGATGACACCCTCGTTGCCAACCTTCTCCATCGCCTTGGCGATCATCTCGCCGATCTCGGTCTCGCCATTGGCGGAGATCGCGCCGACCTGCGCCACTTCGGCCGAGGTCGTGATCTTCTTGGTCTTGGACTCGAGGTCCTTGACCACCTCGGCGACGGCCTTGTCGATGCCGCGCTTCAGGTCCATCGGGTTCATGCCGGCGGCCACGGCCTTCGCACC
>JAYRQX010000241.1:0-6571 GCA_041910415.1 Acetobacteraceae bacterium
CTGAGGAGCGAAGCGCAGGGGCCCGCCATCGGCGGGCCAGGAGCGCGAACGCGCGACCGCGCCCCACTCAACCGCGGTCGTCCATGCGACAGTGCGTGGCGCGAAAGCCAAGGCCGCGGATGCGGCCGCCCGGCGTCTGAGGGCACAAGAAGCCCAGTTGAAGCGGGCCGCTATCAAGCGGCCTGCTTCAACGTCTCCGCTTTCTTCACGGCCTCTTCGATCGTGCCGACCATGTAGAAGGCCGCTTCCGGCAGATGGTCGTACTCGCCCGAGCAGATCGCCGCGAAGGAGCGGATGGTGTCCTCGATCTTCACGAAGACGCCCGGGAAGCCCGTGAACACTTCCGCGACGTGGAAGGGCTGGGAGAGGAAGCGCTGGATCTTGCGCGCGCGCGCCACGACCAGCTTGTCCTCTTCCGAGAGCTCGTCCATGCCCAGGATGGCGATGATGTCCTGCAGCGACTTGTAGGTCTGCAGGATCTTCTGGACTTCGCGGGCCGTGTTGTAATGCGCCTCGCCCAGGATGCGCGGGTCCATCGCGCGGCTGGTGGAGTCGAGCGGATCCACCGCCGGATAGATGCCGAGCTCGGCGATCTGGCGCGACAGAACGGTCGTCGCGTCCAGGTGCGCGAAGGAGGTCGCGGGCGCCGGGTCGGTCAGGTCGTCGGCCGGCACGTAGATCGCCTGCACGGACGTGATCGAGCCCTTCTTCGTCGAGGTGATGCGCTCCTGCAGCGCGCCCATGTCGGTGGCGAGCGTCGGCTGATAGCCCACCGCCGAGGGGATGCGGCCGAGCAGCGCCGACACTTCCGCGCCCGCCTGGGTGAAGCGGAAGATGTTGTCCACGAAGAACAGCACGTCCTGGCCCTGCTCGTCGCGGAAATACTCGGCGAGCGTCAGGCCGGAAAGGGCGACGCGGGCGCGGGCGCCCGGCGGCTCGGTCATCTGGCCGTAGACGAGCGCCACCTTGGAGCCTTCGGTCGTGCCCTCGCCCAGCTTGATGACGCCGGCGTCGCACATCTCGTGATAGAGGTCGTTGCCCTCGCGCGTGCGCTCGCCGACGCCCGCGAAGACCGACACGCCGCCATGCGCCTTGGCGATGTTGTTGATGAGCTCCTGGATCAGCACGGTCTTGCCCACGCCGGCGCCGCCGAACAGGCCGATCTTGCCGCCCTTCAGGTAGGGGGCGAGGAGGTCCACGACCTTGATGCCCGTCACCAGGATCTCGGCGGAGGTCGCCTGGTCCTCGAAGGCCGGGGCCTCGCGGTGGATGGTGTAGGTCTTGTCGTGAGGCACCGGGCCGCGCTCGTCGATCGGCTCGCCGATGACGTTGACGATGCGCCCGAGCGTGCCGTTGCCGACGGGAACCGCTATGCCCGCGCCGGTGTCCACCACCTCATGCCCGCGGACCAGACCGTCGGTCGTGTCCATGGCGATGGTGCGCACCGTGCGCTCGCCCAGGTGCTGCGCGACCTCGAGCACGAGCTTGCGCCCGTCCACATCGGTGGTGAGCGCGTTCAGGATGTTGGGCAGCTCGGCGGGGAACTGCACGTCCACCACGGCGCCCAGAACCTGCGTGATGCGTCCGACATTGTTCTTCATGGGTGCATCGTCCTCGTCAGAGAGCCTCGGCCCCGGAGATGATCTCGATCAGCTCCCTGGTGATGTTGGCCTGGCGCGTGCGGTTGTAGGTGAGGGTCAGTCTATTGATCATGTCGCCAGCATTGCGCGTGGCGTTGTCCATCGCCGTCATCTGGCTGCCGTAGAAGCCCGCGGCGTTCTCCAGGATCGCGCGGTAGACCTGGATGGCCAGGTTCTTCGGCAGCAGCGTCTGGAGGATTTCCTCCTCCGCCGGTTCGTATTCGTACATCGCCTGCAGGCCGATGGGCTCGGCCTCGCCCGCGGTCTCGGGCAGCGGCGCCGGGATCAGGCGCTGCTCGGTCGCGACCTGGGCGATCACGCTGCGGAAGCGGTTGTAGACCAGCGAGCAGCCGTCGAACTCGCCGGCTTCCAGCATGGCCGTGATGCGTTCGGCGATCGCGGCCGCGTCCTCGAAGCCGACGGTCTTCTTCCCCTGGAAGGTGATCTCGCCGACGATGCGCGACGCGAAGTCGCGCTTGAGATAGGACGCGCCCTTGCGGCCGACGGTCAGCACCTTCACCGTCTTGCCCTGGGCTTCCAGTTCGCGGATGCGGTTGCGCGCGAAGCGGCCGACATTGGTGTTGAAGGGGCCGGCGAGTCCCCGGTCGGCGGTCACCACCACCAGCAGCTGCACCTTGTCCCCGCCGGAGCCGACCAGCAGCTTCGGCGCGTCCGGGCGGCCCGCGACGGCGGCGCCGAGGGAGGCGAGCATGCGCTCCATCCGCTCGGCATAGGGCCGCGCCGCCTCGGCCTGCGCCTGGGCGCGGCGGAGCTTGGCCGCCGCGACCATCTTCATCGCCTGGGTGATCTTCCGAGTCGACTTCACGCTGTTGATGCGTATGCGAAGACTCTTGAGGCTGGCCATCGGAGCTTTCCCCTAGCCGCGTCTCAGGCGAAGGACTTGGCAAAGTCGTCCAGGAAGGCGACCAGCTTCTTCTCGGTGTCGCCCGAGATCTGCAACTCCGTGCGGATCGCGTTGACGATTTCGGGCGCGCGGGACTTGATCTCGGAGATCAGCCGGCGCTCGAACTCGCCGACCTGGCCGACCTGGATGCGGTCCAGATAGCCGCGGGTGCCCGCGAAGATCGCGATCACCTGCTCCTCGACCGGCACCGGCTTGAACTGCGGCTGCTTCAGCAGTTCCGTCAGCCGCGCGCCGCGGGCGAGCAGCGCCTGGGTCGAGGCGTCGAGGTCGGAGGCGAACTGTGCGAAGGCCGCCATCTCGCGATACTGCGCGAGCTCGAGCTTGATGCGGCCGGCGACCTGCTTCATCGCCTTGATCTGCGCCGCGGAACCGACGCGACTCACGGAAATGCCGACGTTCACCGCGGGACGGATGCCCTTGAAGAACAGTTCCGTCTCCAGGAAGATCTGCCCGTCCGTGATCGAGATCACGTTCGTCGGGATATAAGCAGAAACGTCGCCCGCCTGCGTCTCGATGACCGGCAGCGCGGTGAGCGACCCGGCGCCGAAATCGTCGTTCATCTTCGCCGCGCGCTCGAGCAGGCGCGAATGCAGGTAGAACACGTCGCCCGGATAGGCTTCGCGGCCCGGCGGGCGGCGCAGCAGCAGCGAGACCTGGCGGTAGGCGACGGCCTGCTTGGACAGGTCGTCGTAGAAGATGACCGCGTGCATGCCGTTGTCGCGGAAGAACTCGCCCATCGCGCAGCCGGCATAAGGGGCCAGATACTGCATCGGCGCCGGGTCGGAGGCCGTCGCGCTGACGATGATCGAGTATTCCAGCGCGCCCTGCTCTTCCAGCGTCTTGACCAGCTGGGCGACGGTGGAACGCTTCTGACCGACGGCGACGTAGATCGTGTAGAGCTTCTTGCTCTCGTCGCTGCCCTGGTTGATCGGCTTCTGGTTGATGATCGTGTCGATGATCACCGCCGTCTTGCCGGTCTGGCGGTCGCCGATGACGAGCTCGCGCTGGCCGCGGCCGATCGGGATCAGGCTGTCGATCGCCTTGATGCCCGTCTGCATCGGCTCATGCACCGACTTGCGGGGGATGATGCCTGGGGCCTTGACCTCGATGCGGCGGCGTTCGGTCGCCTGGATCGGGCCCTTGCCGTCGATCGGGTTGCCGAGCGCGTCCACCACGCGGCCGAGCAGGCCCTTGCCGACGGGCACGTCCACGATCGCGCCCGTGCGCTGCACCGTGTCGCCCTCGCGGACCGACTTGTCGTCGCCGAAGATCACGACGCCGACATTGTCGGCTTCGAGGTTCAGCGCCATGCCCTGCAGGCCGGCGCCGGGGAAGGCCACCATCTCGCCGGCCATGACGTTCTGCAGGCCATAGACGCGGGCGACGCCGTCGCCGACGGTCAGCACGGTGCCGACCTCGGCCACATTGGCATCGGCGTCGAAATTCTGGATCTGGGACTTCAGGATGTCCGAGATCTCGGCGGGACGGATGTCCATGGTCAGGCGGCCCCCTTCATGGCGTATTGCAGGCGCAGAAGCTTGGATTTGACGGAACTGTCATAGAGGCGGGAGCCGATCTTCACGATCAGCCCGCCCAGGATGGATGCGTCGACCGACTCCAGGAGCCGGACATTGCTGTAGCCGGCCTCGATCAGCCGCGCGGTGATCTGCGCGCGCTGGGTGTCGGACAGCGGATGGGCAGTCGTCACCTCGGCCGTCTGCTGGCCGCGGCGCTCCGCGAGCAGCGCGCCGAAGGCCTGCGCCACCTGGGGCAGCGCGTTCAGGCGCCGGTTGGTGATCATGACGCCGACCAGGTTCTTCACCTCCGTGCCGATGCCCGCGCGCTCCATGATCGCGAAGGCGCCGCGCTTCTGCGCCGCGCTGTCGAGGCGCGGATCGGCGATGAAGGCCCGGAAGGCGGCGTCGCTGCGCCAGATATCGAACAGGCGCTCGAGATCGGCGGCGATGCGGTCCACGGCGCCCGGATCGGTCGCGCGCGCCTCGTCGGCGAGCTGCGCGAGGGCGGACGCGTAGCGCGCCGGCACCCCCACCGGGTTCGGCGCCTTGGTGGACGCGGAATGGATGGTTTCGGAAGAGGAGGATGCCACGGGCAGTCCCGGTCCTGTTCTTGATCCGCGGGATGAGACGAAGCCGCGCGGAAAGCCTGCGCCCCCCAGCGGCGGCGGGGCCTTACCATGGCGTTTCCGGGGCCGCAACCGAGGGGGGCGGGTATTCGAGTCCAAATTGGTGGTTTCGGGATGGAGGTGGGTCGCGCGGCGCCGCCGCCCGACCGAAAACTCACCGGATCCACATCCACCTGCACGCGGACATCCCCCGGCACCTCCACCCGCGCCAGCCACGCCGCCAGCAGCGGCTGCACCGCGATATCGCGCCGCGTCTTCAGCAGCAGCCGCCGCCGGTGCCGCCCGCGCAGCATGGCGAGCGGCGCGGGCGCGGGGCCGAGCACCGTCACGCCCTCGCCCCCCGGTGCCGTCAGGCCGAGGTCGCGAGCAATGCGGTCGGCGGCGCGTTCATCCTCGGCGCTCACGATCAGCGCGGCCAGGCGCCCGAAGGGTGGCCAGCCACCGGGGCGGCGCATCTCGGCCTCGGCCACCATGAAGGCATCCAGGTCGCCCGAGACCAGCGCCTGCATGACGGGATGCTCCGGCGCGAAGGTCTGGAGCAGCACGCGCCCCGGATGCTCCGCACGGCCGGCGCGGCCCGCGACCTGGTGCAGCAGTTGCACCGTGCGTTCCGCCGCGCGCAGGTCCCCGCCCGCGAGGCCGAGATCCGCATCCACCACGCCGACCAGCGTCAGATGCGGGAAATGCCAGCCCTTGGCCACGATCTGCGTGCCGATGATCAGATCCACCTCGCGGTCCTGGATTTTTCGTCCTGCCTCCGCCGCGGCCGCCGGGCCGGGAATGGTGTCGGAGGCCATGACGAGGATGCGCGCATCCGGCCAGTGCTGCCGCGCCTCCTCCAGCACCCGCTCCACGCCGGGCCCGATCGGCACGGTGCTGGCCTCCGCCCCGCATTCCGGGCAGGCCTCGGGGATCGGCTCGACATGGCCGCAATGGTGGCAGGTGAGCCGACGCTGCGCGCGATGCTCCACCAGCCAGGCCGTGCAATTCGGGCAGCGCATCCGGTGGCCGCAGGCGCGGCAGAGCGTCAGTGGCGCGTAGCCGCGCCGGTTCAGGAACAGCATCGCCTGCTCGCCCCGCGCGAGGGCCTGCGTCACGCCCTCGATCAGCGGCGGGGACAGGAACCGGCCCCGCTCCGGGGAATGCTGGCGGAGATCCACCGCCTCCACCGCCGGCAGGCTCGCCCCGGCATGCCGCCCCGGCAGATGCAGCCGCGCATAGCGGCCGGTCTCGGCGTTCGTCAGCGTCTCCAGGCTCGGCGTCGCCGAGACCAGCACGCAGGCCGCCTCCGCCAGCCGCGCGCGCACCACGGCCATGTCGCGCGCGCTGTAGATCACGCCCTCCTCCTGCTTGAAGGCGGTCTCGTGCTCCTCGTCCACGACGATCAGGCCGAGGTCCGGAAACGGCAGGAACAGCGCCGAGCGTGCCCCCACGACGACCGGCGCCTCCCCTTCCGCCACCGCGCGCCAGGTCACGCGGCGCCGCCGGCTGGTCAGTTCCGAATGCCAGACCGCCGGCGCCACGCCGAAACGCAGGGTGAAGCGTTCCAGCCATTGCGAGGAGAGCGCGATCTCCGGCAGCAGCACCAGCGCCTGGCGGCCGGCGCGCAGCGCGGCGGCGACGGCTTCCAGATAGACCTCAGTCTTGCCCGAGCCGGTAACGCCGGTCAGCAAGGTCACGCCGAATTTTCTGGTCGTGACCATGCCGCGCAAGCTTGCGGCGGCCTCCGCCTGCTCCGGCGACAGCACCGGGCCTTCGCGGTCCGGGTCGGGCGGCGTGAACTCCGCCCCGCGGGGCAGCAGCGCGGGGATGATCAGCCCCGCATCGGCGAGCCCGCGCACCACGCCCGCGCCCACGCGCGCC
>JAYRQX010000242.1:0-1885 GCA_041910415.1 Acetobacteraceae bacterium
GCCAGCACGGCGTTCATCGCCAGCGCGGCGCCGCGATAGGGCACGTGGATCAGGCTGATCCCGGCCGTCGCGCAGAGCATGGCGCCGGAGAGGTGGTTGGAGGAGCCGGTGCCGCTGTTGCCATAGGTGATGGTGCCGGGATTGGCGCGGGCCTCGCGCAGCATGGACGAAAAATCGGCGAAGCGGTCGGGGCGGGCGGTGATGGTCGTCGCGATCTCGACGACCAGGCTGATCGGCGTGAGCTCCGTTCGTGGATCCACCGCCTGGGCGCCTTGGATCGCGGGACCGATGGCGAGGGAGGAAGAGGTGAGAAGAAAGGTCGTACCGTCGGGCGGTGCCTGCGCGACCGCGCGGATGCCGAGATTGCCGCCGGCACCCGGGCGGTTGTCGATCACCACGGGCTGGCCGAGGCGGTCGCGCAGACGCTCCGACAGCAGGCGGGCGACGACATCCACGGGGCCGCCGGGGGTGAAGGGCACGACGATGCGGATGGGACGCGCGGGCCAGTCTTCGGCCAGGGCAGGGCGCGCCAGGAAGGGGAGGGCGAGGACGGCGCGGCGGGAAAGAGTGCCCCCACCCCCGGGCAAATCCTGCACGCCCCTCAATCCCGCCAGGACGGGTCTTCCCTGTCGAGCTTGCGCAGCAGCCCCGGCCATTCCAGCAACCCGTAGCGGCGGGAGCCCGAGGTGTACATCGCGCAGGACTTCGCCACGACCTCGTCGGAGGGCATGTTCAGCGCCGTGTTGCACGCCATGGCCTGCAACTGCGCCTGGCATGCGCGTTCCATGCCCCACATGGCGATGAAGGCCTCCGGCACGCTTTCGCCGAGCGTCAGCAGGCCGTGATTGCGCAGGATGCAGTAGTTCAGGTTGCCGATCGTCTTCGCCAGGCTGTCGCGTTCCGACGGATCGCGCTCCGGCCCGCGGAAGTCGTGATAGGCGATGCGGCCGTAGAAGCGCGTCGCCGTCTGCGTCAGCGGCAGCAGGCCGCATTGCAGGGCGGAGACCGCCATGCCGGCGACGGTGTGGGTGTGCATCGCCGCCATGGCATCGGGCCGCGCGCGGTAGATGGCGCTGTGGATGGTGAAGCCCGCGGGATGCAGCCCATAGGGCAGGTCGGGCTTGTAGAGGATTTCTCCGTCCACGTTCACCTTGAGCAGCGACGACGCGGTGATCTCGCCGAAGAGCATGCCGTTGGGGTTGATGAGGAACGCGTCCGTCGTGCCGGGCACCCGCGCGGAGATATGGGTGTAGATCATGTCCGACATGCCATAGCCCTCGCAGAGGCGATAGCAGGCGGCGAGGTCGAGCCGGGCCTTCCACTCGGCCTCGGTGACCGAGCCGCGGATGGGTTCGATGGCGATCGGGCCTTCATGGGTCATGGCTGTGTCCTTCTATCGTCGTCTTACGCGACGCCGGCCGCGTAGCCGTCGCGCTGCGGGTCGGCGCCGCCTTCCAGGCTGCCGTCCCACAGCGTGATGCCGTGGGGCGCGGCGAAGGGGAAGGTCTGCGGGTAGCGCCTGACCTGGTAGCCCTGCGATTCCAATGCGCGCTGCGTGGCGCGGGGGATGCGGTTGCCGATGTCGATCACTTCCGACGTGGCGGAGAAGCGCGGCGCCATCACGGCCTCCTGCATCTTCATGCCCCAGTCCAGCAGGTTCACGAGGACCTGCAGGATCGCGACGGTGATCCAGGCGCCGCCCGGCGAGCCCAGCGCGGCGACGGCGTTCCCCTCCTCCAGCACGATGGTCGGCGTCATCGAGGAATAGCGCTTCTTGCCCGGCGCGATGGAACCCGGGCGGCCCGGGCGCGGATCGTACCAGTTCATCGCGCCGTTCAGCATGAAGCCGGTGCCCGATGGGATGACGCCGGACGGCAGCCCCAGC
>JAYRQX010000243.1:0-1787 GCA_041910415.1 Acetobacteraceae bacterium
CTGTTCGGCCGCGGCCGCGTGGGCGAACTCGGCCGCGGCGGGCGCTATGTCAGCCTGAACGAGGAGACGGCGACGGGCATGTCGCTCTACCCCGATGCCGTGCTGCGCGCCGCGCCCGCCATGACGCCGGCGCCGCGGATCTTCCTGCCCATCGGCACGCAAGCCGAGATCGGCCGGTCGCTGCGCGCGCGCGGCTTCTCCACCATCGCCGCACTTGGTCCGGGCGACACGCCCGCCTCGCTGCGCTGTTCCCACATCCTCCGCGACGGCGTGCCCGTCGCCCTGAACGCAGAGAAGGTCTGAAGCGATGGCCAATGTCGCCGTCATCGGCGCCCAGTGGGGCGACGAGGGTAAGGGCAAGGTCGTGGACTGGCTGGCGAGCCGCGCCGATGTCGTGGTGCGCTTCCAGGGCGGGCACAATGCCGGCCATACGCTGGTCGTCGGCAACCAGACCTACAAGCTGAGCCTGCTGCCCTCCGGCGTCGTGCGTGGCAAGCTGGGGGTCATCGGCAACGGCGTGGTGCTGGACCCCGATGCGCTGCTGGCCGAGATCGAGAAGGTCACGGCGCAGGGGCTGAAGGTCTCGCCCGAGAATCTCCGCATCGCGGACACCGTGCCGTTGATCCTGCCGCTGCACCCCGCGCTCGACAAGGCGCGGGAGGCGGCGCGCGGCGAGGACAAGATCGGCACCACGGGCCGTGGCATCGGCCCGGCCTATGAGGACAAGGTCGGCCGCCGCGCCATCCGCCTGTGTGACCTGGCGGAGCCCGAGACGCTGAGCGCCAAGCTCGACGAACTGCTGCTGCACCACAATGCGCTGCTGCGCGGCCTCGGCTCGCCCGAGTTCGAGAAGCAGCCGCTGCTCGACAGGCTGCTCGCGCTGGCGCCGAAGCTGCTGCCCTTCGCCGACTGCGCCTGGGAACGATTGGATGCGGCGCGGAAGGATGGCCGTCGCGTGCTGTTCGAAGGCGCGCAGGCGGTGATGCTGGATGTCGATCACGGCACCTACCCCTATGTCACCAGCAGCAACACGGTCGCTGGCAATGCCGCGGCGGGGGCGGGCGTGGGGCCGGATGCGGTGGGCTATGTGCTGGGCATCGCCAAGGCCTACACGACGCGCGTCGGCAGCGGGCCGTTTCCGTCCGAACTGCACGACGCGATCGGCAAGCAGTTGGGCGAGCGCGGGCGGGAATTCGGCACCGTCACCGGCCGGCCGCGCCGCTGCGGCTGGTTCGACGCGGCGCTGGTGCGCCAGGCCGTGAAGATCGGCGGCGTGCAGGGGCTGGTCGTGACCAAGCTCGACGTGCTGGACGGGCTCGCCGAGCTGAAGATCTGCGTGGGCTATGAACTCGACGGCCAGCGCGTCGGCCGCCTGCCGCCGGGCTTCCAGGCGCAGATGCGTGCAACGCCGGTGTACGAGTCGATGCCGGGCTGGAGCGTGTCCACCATGGGCGCGCGCTCCTACGCCGAGCTGCCGGCCGAGGCGGTGAAATACATCCGTCGCATCGAGGAACTGGTGGAGGCGCCGGTCGTGCTGCTGAGCACCAGCCCGGAGCGCGACGACACCATCATGATGAAGGATCCCTTCGCGAACTGACGGGTGCGCGGCCAGGGAAAAGGCTGGGGGAGGAAGCAAGCTTCCCCCCGGGGAAGGGAACTTCCCCAGACCCCATCCGTTCTTTTGATCAAAAAAAAAGGAGGGTGCTCGAGGGAGTTCACACCCACGACCATCCTCAGCCCACCACGGCCAGCAGCGCCATCAGGTCGAGCCGGCGCGGCGGGGTCCA
>JAYRQX010000244.1:0-4191 GCA_041910415.1 Acetobacteraceae bacterium
ATCGCCGCCGCCTCGCTGGCCAGGATCATCGCGGCGGCACCGTCATTGACGCCCGAGGCATTGCCGGCCGTCACGCTGCCGCCTTCCTTGCGGAAGGGCGTCGGCAGCCTGGCGAGCGCTTCGAGCGTCGTCTCCGGGCGCGGATGCTCGTCCTGGGTGACGATGACGGGGTCGCCCTTGCGCTTCGGGATCGTGACCGGGACGATCTCCTGCGCGAAGCGGCCGGCGGCCATCGCCTTGCCGGCGCGCTGCTGGGAGCGGTATGCGAAGGCATCCTGATCGGGCCGCGAGATCTGGAAATCCTGTGCCACGTTCTCGGCCGTCTCCGGCATGGCGTCGATGCCGAACTGCGCCTTCATCTTCGGGTTCACGAAGCGCCAGCCGATGGTGGTGTCGTAGATCTCGTTCGATCGCGAGAAGGCTTCCTGCGCCTTGCCCATGACGAAGGGCGCGCGGGTCATGCTCTCGACGCCGCCGGCGATCATCAGCGCGGCCTCGCCGGCCTTGATGGCGCGGGCCGCGATGCCGACCGCATCCATGCCCGAGCCGCAGAGGCGGTTCACGGTCGATCCACCGATCGTCTGCGGCAGGCCGGCCAGCAGCAGCGCCATGCGGGCGACGTTGCGGTTGTCCTCGCCGGCCTGGTTGGCGCAGCCGAAAATCACGTCTTCCACGGCTTCCCAGTCCACGCCCGGGTTGCGCTCCTGCAGCGCGCGCAGCGGGTTGGCGCCGAGGTCGTCGGTGCGGACCTCCTTCAACGCGCCGGCATAGCGGCCGATGGGCGTGCGGACGGCGTCGCAGATCAGGGCCTGGGTCATGGCGTGGTTCTCCCCGCTTGGCGCGTATTGACGGCGTGCCAGCGCTACACCCGGCGTCCTGCCCCGTCCAGCGGCACCCGCCAGGCCCTGCCTGCCCGCGGCTTTGGCACCACCTCCGATTGCCCCTACGCTGAGGCCGGCCTTTGAAGCCCAGGCCAGGTTCGGGCAGGATGACGATCCGGCGTGGCCAGCCGATCCCCTCCGAAGGACGAGACATGACGACGCGCCGAACCCTCCTCCTCGCCGCACCCATCGCCGGCCTGGCCGCCGCCGGGGCTGCCTCGGCCCAGCAGCCCGCGCTGCTGAAGAAGCCCATCCCGAGCAGCGGGGAGATGATCCCGATCATCGGCCTCGGCTCCGCGCGCCGCTACGAGGAAGCCCGTGGCGAGGCCGAGATCGCGCCGTTGCGCGACACCTTCCGCCGCTTCCGCGAACTCGGCGGGACCGTGGTGGACACCGCCCCCTCCTACGGCAATGCCGAGGCGATCATGGGCGGCATCATGGCGGAGCTGAACATCCGCCGTGATCTCTTCGTCTGCACCAAGGTCGGCGTGGACACGCCCGAACAGGGCCGCGCGCAGATCGAGCAGTCCTTCCGCAACCTCCGCACCGACCGGATCGACCTGCTCGCCGTGCACAATCTGCGCGACATCACCAACCAGCTCGCCATCCTGCGGGAGCTGAAGCAGGCCGGGCGCATCCGCTATGTCGGCGCCACCACCTCCTTCGACCGCCAGTACGAGGCCTTCGAGGCCATGATGCGGCGCGAGACGCTGGACGCCATCCAGATCGACTACGCGCTCGACAACCGCAACGCCGCCGAGCGCATCATCCCGCTGGCCGCCGAGCGGCGCATGGCGGTCTTCATCAACCTGCCCTTCGGCCGCGGCAGCGTCTTCCGCGCGACGCAGGGCCGCCCGCTCCCCGACTGGGCCGCCGAGATCGATGCCACGAGCTGGGCGCAGATCATGCTGAAATACCTGGTCTCCCACCCCGCCGTGACCTGCGCGGTGCCGGGCATGGCGCAGGCGCGCTATGTGGACGACAACATGAAGGCGGCGCAGGGCCGCCTGCCCGATGCCGCGCTGCGCCGGCGGATGGAGCAGTATCTCGATGCCCTCTGACTCCGCCCCTGCCGAGGAGGCGGGCGGAGTTCTCTACCGGATCCTGCGGCGCGTGATCGACCTCCGCCCGGCCGAGGCCTCGGCGCTCGCCTGGTCCTGGCTCTACATCTTCGCGCTGTTCCTCGCCTACTACGTGCTGCGCCCGATCCGCGACGAGCTGGGCGTGGCGGGGGGCGTGCGCAACCTGCCCTGGCTCTTCACCGGCACGCTGCTGGCGATGCTGGCCGCCAACCCGCTGTTTGCCTATGCCGTGCGGCGCTGGCCGCGCGAGACCTTCGTCGCCATCGCCTACCGCTTCTTCATGCTGAACCTGCTGGTCTTCATGATCCTGCTGATGATGGCGGACGAGGCGCAGCATGTCTGGGTGGGCCGCGCCTTCTTCATCTGGGTCTCGGTGTTCAACCTCTTCGTCGTCTCGGTCTTCTGGTCCTTCATCGTGGACATCTTCGATGCCGGGCAGGGCAGGCGGCTGTTCGGCTTTCTCGCCGCCGGCGCGACGCTGGGCGGCATCGCGGGATCGACCCTGACCTCGGGCGCCGTCGCGCATGTCGGGCAGAACTGGCTGCTGCTCGCCTCCATCCTGCTGCTGGAGGTCGCGGTCTTCGCGGTGCGGCGGCTGTCGCGGCTGAGCGACACCTTCCAGCATTCCGTGCAGGGCGACGACCCGCACCGCCCGCTCGGCGGCGGCATCTTCGCGGGCATGACGCACACGCTGCGCTCGCCCTACCTGCTGGGCATCGCGGGCTTCATCCTGATCTACGCCATCACCTCGACCTTCCTCTATTTCCAGCAGGCGGAGATCGCGGCGACGCAATTCCCGAACCGGGCGGCGCGCACGGCCTTCTTCGCCGACATCGACTGGTGGGTGAACGTGCTGACGCTCGGCGTCCAGCTCTTCCTGACCGGATGGCTGACGACGCGGCTGGGCGTGGCGGTGATGATCTCGGTTCTGCCCCTGCTGAGCGTCTTCGGCTTCGGGGCGCTGGCGGCCTGGCCGACCATCGCCGTCTTCGTCGTGGTGCAGGTGGCGCGCCGGGTCAGCAATTTCGCCCTGGCCCGGCCGACGCGGGAGGTGCTGTTCACCGTCGTACCGCGGGAGGACCGCTACAAGGCCAAGAATTTCATCGACACGGTGGTCTATCGCGGCGGCGACCAGGTCGCGGCCTGGAGCTATGGCGGGCTGATCGCGCTGGGACTGACCATGACGGGCATCGCGATCCTGGCCGTGCCGCTTTCCCTCGCCTGGCTGACGCTGAGCTACTGGCTGGGGCGGCGGCAGGCGCAGGCGGAGGGCGCGGCAGAGGCCGAATCGGAAGGCCAGGCGGCGCGCGCCTGAAGGCCGGGGCACCCCCGGCCGGTGGCGGTTCGGTTGCGCCGGGCGGCCGGCATCGCTACCTGCGCCCGGTGCCCGATGCCCTGCCCGCCCCCGGGGCGGCCGATCCCATGGCCGCCTTCGACTTCGAACTGCCCGAGCGCCTGATCGCCCAGGCGCCCGCGCGGCCGCGCGACGCCGCCCGCATGCTGGTGGTGCGGCCGGATGGCGTGGCGGATGGCGGGGTGCGGGACCTGCCGGGGCTGCTGGGACCGGCCGACGTGATGGTGGTCAACGACACCCGCGTGATCCCCGCCCGGCTGCACGGCCGCCGGGGCGAGGCGCGGGTGGAAATATTGCTGAACCGGTCCGAGGAAGCCGGGGTGTGGCACGCGCTGGTGCGCAATGCCCGGCGGCTGCGGCCCGGGGACATGGTGGCGATCGAGGGCGCGGAGGGTGTCGCCGCGCGCGTGCTGGAGCGCCAGGGCGATGGCGGGGTGATGCTGGATTTCGGCCCGGACCAGGCGGCGCTGGCCGCCACGCTGGAGAAGGCGGGCGAGGTGCCGTTGCCGCCCTATATCCATCGCGATCCTGGGCCCTCCGACGCGGATCGGCGCGACTACCAGACCATTTTTGCGCGTCGCCCCGGCGCGGTGGCGGCGCCGACGGCGAGCCTGCACTTCACGCCGGACCTGCTGGCGGCGGTCGAGGCGCGCGGCGTGCGGCGTGCGACGGTGACGCTGCATGTGGGCGCCGGGACGTTCCTGCCGATCCGCGGGGACCTGACGGCGCACAAGCTGCATGCCGAATGGTGCGATCTGACCGAAGATGCGGCTGCCGCGATCAACATGGCGCGGCAGCGCGGCGGGCGGATCGTCGCCATCGGCACCACGGCGGCGCGGCTGCTGGAAACCGCGGCGACAGACGATCCGCGGGC
>JAYRQX010000245.1:0-1705 GCA_041910415.1 Acetobacteraceae bacterium
CCCTCGCCATGCACCGCGCGCGTGCCGCCATTCGGGCCGGTCTGCGTGGCGTCCCGGTACGTGGTGCCGGCGGCGCGGTCCGTGGTGCGGCTGCTCTGCCCGGACCAGCTGCGGCCGCCCGCGCCGGTCGCCGACCAGCTGCGGCCGCGGCTGCGGGGCGTGGCGAGCGCGGCGCTTGCCGCGAGCGGGGTGACGAGGGCCGCGCCCAACAGCGCGGCGAGCGAACGACGGACGATCATGGAAGCCTTCTCCTGCAACAAGGCAGGGAAAGCCTGCGCCACCGGCGTTTCAATCCGATGGCGGTTTCGTATGTAACTGTAACGAAGCGTCGCGCCCCGTTCAGGCCGTGCGGTCCACGCCCCCGCTGTGCAGCGCCGCCTGCGCCGCCGCCAGCCGCGCCACCGGCACGCGGTAGGGCGAGCAGGAGACGTAATCCAGCCCGACGCCTTCGCAGAAGGCGATCGAGGACGGATCGCCGCCATGCTCGCCGCAGATGCCGAGCTTGAGGCCGGGCTTCACGCCGCGCCCCTTCTCCGCCGCGATCCTGACGAGTGCCCCCACCCCATCGGGGTCGATGGAGACGAAGGGGTCCTTCGGCACGATGCCCTTCTCGATGTAGTGCGGCAGGAACTTGCCGGCGTCGTCGCGCGAGAGACCGAAGGTGGTCTGCGTGAGGTCGTTGGTGCCGAAGGAGAAGAAATCGGCGGCACCCGCGATCGCGTCGGCCGTCAACGCCGCGCGCGGCAGCTCGATCATGGTGCCCACGCTGTACTCGATGTGGTGGCCGGACTCCGCAAAGACCTCCTGCGCGACCTTCTCGACCTGGGCGCGCGTGATCTCGAGCTCCCGCCGTGTCGCGACCAGCGGGATCATGATCTCCGGATGCGGCGCGTTGCCGGTTTCCCTGGCGGTCTGCACCGCGGCTTCGAAGATCGCGCGCGCCTGCATCTCGTAGATTTCCGGAAACGTGATGCCGAGGCGGCAGCCGCGGTGGCCCAGCATCGGGTTGGCTTCCGAGAGATCCGCCGCGCGCCGCTTCATCGCCTCCACATCGGCGTTGAGCGCATGCGCGACCTCGCTGATCTCGAAGTCGCCATGGGGCAGGAATTCATGCAGCGGCGGGTCGAGCAGCCGGATCGTCACGGGCAGCCCCACCATGATGCGGAACAACTCGCAGAAATCCTGGCGCTGGAAGGGCAGCAGCCGGGCGAGCGCCGCGCGGCGGCCGGGCTCGCTTTCCGACATGATCATCTGGCGCACGGCGCCGATGCGCTCGGGGTCGAAGAACATGTGCTCGGTGCGGCAGAGGCCGATGCCCTCGGCGCCGAACTTCCTGGCCGTTTCGGCATCGAGCGGCGTCTCGGCATTGGCGCGCACCTTGAGCCGCCGCACCTCGTCCGCCCAGCCCATCAGCGTCGAGAAATCGCCGGAGAGCTGCGGCTCCACCATGGCGACGGAGCCGACAAAAACCTCGCCCGTCGCGCCGTCCAGGGTGATGGTCTCGCCTGCGCGCACGGTGACGGCGCCGGCGGCGAGCATCTGCGCGTTGTAGTCCACCGTCACGCCGCCGCAGCCCGCGACGCAGGGCCTTCCCATGCCGCGCGCGACCACCGCCGCGTGGCTGGTCATGCCGCCGCGCGTGGTCAGGATGCCCTTGGCGGCGTGCATGCCGTGGATGTCCTCGGGCGAGGTCTCTATTCGTACC
>JAYRQX010000246.1:0-10029 GCA_041910415.1 Acetobacteraceae bacterium
CATCACCCACACCGCGCGCGGCGGCGCCAGCGCAGCGACCAGCCCGGCGAGGTCCGCCGCGCCAGCCGCACCTTCGCCGGCCAGCGTCGCGACCGTCCCGGGGTCGCGATCCCACACGACGCAGCGATGACCGCTGTGCATCAGCCGGCGCGCGATGTTCGCGCCCATGCGGCCCAGGCCGACGATGCCGATGTCCATGCCGCGTTACCCCTTCAGCGCCGCGCGCACCCGCGCGATGAAGCCGTCCATCGCCGCCGGATTCGTCCAGCGCAGCACCGCGACGATGCCGCTCGACGGTTCGATCCAGGTGAGGTTTCCGCCGGCGCCGCTGGCGAAGAAGGCGTCCTCGGCTGCGCTCGGCATGCGGTCCTGCGTCCGCAGCCACCACAGGAAGCCATAGGCCGGGTTCAGGGCGCAGCGCGTGACCGATAGCTGGAACCAGGATGCCGGCAACACCTCGGCATTGCCCCAGCGTCCGTGCTGCATCGCCAGCAGCCCGATCCGGGCCTGGTCCTCGGCACTGATGGTGACGCCACCGCCCCAATGCGTGCCACCCGGCACCGACTGCACGCGGCGCCCATCCTTCAGCGTCATCCAGCTCGTGCGGTACCCCTCCCACTTCCAGCCGTCGGACGCGTCGATCGGGCGCATGATGCGTTCGGCAAACACCTCCGGCAGCGGGCGCTGGAACCGGCGCAGCAGCGCGAGGGAGAGCCGGTTCACGCGGACGTCGTTGTATTCCCAATAGGTGCCCGGCGCTTCCAGCACGCGCGCGCCCTTCCTGCCCTGGCCTTCGACGCCCAGGTTGCGCCCGCGGTCCACGCTGTCATGCTTGCCGAAGAGATCGCCTTCCCATTCCGAGGTGTTCTGCAGCAGCATCCGCCAGGTGATGGCGCCGTTGTGCGGGCCTTCGAAGCCGCCGTCCTGCACGGTCTCCGCCACGCGCTCGTCGAGGTCGCGGATCAGGCCGTCCGTATGCGCGACTCCTGCCAGCAGCGAGAGGTAGGACTTCGCCGCCGAGAAGGTCTGGGATGCTTCCTGGGTGTCGCCCCACTTCGCCACCAGCACGCCGTGTCGCGTGACCATGCCGGACGGCGCTGCGCGCGGCGCGAGCGGTCCGAGGATCTCGTTGTTCGGCGGCGGCTCGAAGAATCCTCGGCCCAGATGGCCGGAGAGGTCGTAGGGCCAGGGCGTTTCATGCGCCTCGGCGAAGCCGACGGCCCCGGCCAGCAAGGCCGCATCGAATCCTTGTGCGGCGGGTGCCGCGGACGGCCAGTTGGCTGGCGCCGGTGCCGGCAGTGAGATGGTCATGGTGATTCGTATCCGCGTAGCTGTCCCGCCAGGATACCGGCCAATCCCCAAAAGAAGGAGGGGGCCGGGGGGTGGATTCAAACCAGGGGCACGCAGCCGACGATGTCAGTCTACCGAAGCGCTCGAGCGCCATGGCGGACGGCATGCTGCAGGCGGCACTCAACCGCCATGCGAGGCAAAGGCTGGAAAGCGTGATTGCCGATCTGCCCCGGGGGGTGCCGCTGCCTGCGAGTCAGTATCGGATCGCATCAGCCGCTCTTCACTTTTTCAATGCAGCGCATTGTTGCTTCGAACAGGGCGTCCTGCGCGGCGGCCACACTGAAGGGGTGATCGAACTCCTCCGCCATCACCAGTTCGGCCAGGTCAGAGTCGATCAGGCGTTCGAACGCTCGGCCGAAATGCTGCTGCATGGCCTCCCATGAGGTGTCACTCCGGGTGGTGATCATCACGATCGATTTCCGCTCCCGCTTCAGGCGACGCAATTGTCGCATGGGGAGGTCAAGATCGGCGCGGCGGATCCATGATTGCGCCTTGCCATCCGCCCATAGCACGGCACGCCCCACGCGCCGGCGGAACGACGCGCGCATGCCGCCCGGCGCGGGCAGATCGACGCCGACAGTGCCATCGCCGCCGGACGGCGCGAGCAGCGCCATGCGTTGTCGCGCGTGAGAGGTCAGAAAATCACGGCGCCATTTCCAGCCAGCAATGCCTCCACCGTTCCATCGTCCGAAGAGAACCTGGTTGACGAGGACGGCTCCAGCCACGCGGGAGTCGGCCAGGCAGGCCCGCATCGCCTGGAAAGCGCCCGAACAGATCCCGACGAGAACGACGCGCTCATGCCCGCGGGCACCCATCCAGGCGATCACGTCGCGCGTCGTCACGACTTGCCTCGCGCTGTACATCTCGGCATGGCTGGATAGGGCGTCGCCATCCGACTCGCCAACCCCTTCGCCATCGAAACGCAGCGCGGGAATTCCCGCAGCCGCCAGGCGGCGGCACAGATTCGCACCTGTCCGCGCGTATCCCGAATGCGAATTGAGGGCGGTGCCCAGAACGACAACGGCAGCGGGCGCGGATGCCGTGCTGTCCGGCGCCGCAAGACACCCCGCCAGCCTCGTCGCGCGGCGCGACAGGATCGTCACGTGCCGTTCCGTCCAAGTCGATCCTGGCACGACGACATCGGCCCCTGTCACCGTCATGGGACTCTTGAGCAACTGCGGCGGAGAAGCGGTGTCGCGCTGCAGCCAGAGCCGGATATCGCTCCACTCCGCCTCAGGCCAGGTGGCATTCAAGTGGTGGCCCAGAACCAGATTCCGTGCGGGAAAGGCGCACTCCTCGATTGACGACCCGGAGCTTGCCTGGAGACCGGATCCGGGGCCGGGAGACGCAGGCTCGCCCAACAGAAGGATCGCCTTGCCCGGCACGGCTCCCGCCAAGGACAGATCTCCCAGTGCCTGAGCAGCGGTCGGATGCAGGCGCAGCCCCGGCAATTCCACTCGATCACCACGGAGCGCACTGACCGGGAACTGCGTCACGCGTGCGCGCACGCGTGACTGGCGCAGAAAGACAGCCCCCGACAGCGGTGGGGCGAGAAGGATCATGCGTCGCATCGCGGATGGCTGCCGTCGTGCCGCGCAGATGGCGAGCAAAGCCCCGACATGCAAACCGCAGCCAATGACCTCGCTCATCCCGGGCTGGCCGCGCATCCAGTCATGCGCCACGAGGATGGCATCCAGCCACCGCTCGATGAGATCCGGCCGTTCATCCGCCTCCGGAGCGTCTCCCGTTCCCGGCAGCGTCAATCTCAGGGTCGGCATTCCAAGCCCGGCGAAGCGACATCCCAGATCGCGCCACGCGCGATACGTGTTTGTGGCCTCGAATCCGATCGCCGGGATCATGAGCACGCCGACGGATCGGCGTGCCTGGTGCAGCCATCCATGGATCGAGCCATCGCCCACTCCGACGGGCACAATTGCCTGGTCGCCATCGGGCGTTGCGGCTGGCCGGGATGGCATGTCAGCCCTGGCGCGCCGCGAGTTCGGTCAGAAGCGCCGCCTCGGCATTCTCCATGGAATCGAAGAGATCGGCACAATCCTCACGGCGGCCACGCGCGACGAGACGTGCCACCCGGAACTGCAGGGATTTCGCGGTTGCCGAGAGATCCCGGGCCCATCGTTCGGACACCGCGAGGCCATATCCACCCCGCGCATCGAGCCAAAGAAGGAAATCGGCGAGCAATTCGAAGCCACCCCCGAACTGGCGGAGTGTATTGAACGCCCATGGGTGGAACTCTTCCGGCCTCGTCATCAGGGAGTCGAGGCATTCGGGGAAGGCCTCCCGGAATGCGCGCACCGGACTGGGTCCGGCACGACGCGCGAGATGGTGGCGCAGTCGGGCCAGGGCGGCCGCGGTCAGCGCGGCTTCGCCGAGCGGAGGGCCGCACGGCTTCACGATCTCGGCGTAGGGTGGAAGCGGCAAGCCGCCCGAACGCGGCGCCAGCAGTATGGCTTCGTAGTCGGCGCCCGACAGCGTGGCGCGCGTGGCATTGTGGATGTAGTCGCACCGGCGCGCCGCCCGGTCGAGACCGAGGATGGCAATCGTCGTCTTCGTGTGTTCCCGCCCATAGCTGCTCTGGCCGAGGTCGGGGAGATGAATGGCGTCCACTTCGATGAGGACCGGACGCTGGTGCCGGAGCTGCACCGCGACATGCGATTCGAGATCGCGCCACAGGGCCAGCTCGAGAAGCTGCAGGCCGTAGAGGATCTCGATGTCCTGCGCTTCCGGCTTGAGGAAGGTGAACTGGTCCCCCTCCCACGCCACATTCGCCGTGAAGGCCAGCATCGGATGCGGATCGAACCCCTTGGCGTGCAGGAGCTCGATCCACAGATCGGCATAGCAACTGGTCAGTGGCCACTGGCGCCCGCTGTCATGCAGGGTGTGCGGTTCGGTCCGCGGGATCAGCCAGGCGGCGTCCATAGGGCATCCCGCGCGGTGCTTGGCCACGCCTTGAGATCAGTCCCGTGGTGCCGGAACAGCGCGACCGCGAAGCGTTCCAGGCCGAAACCCACGCAGCTCGTAAAGGCTGGCGTGCCGTTGCCATCCCGAAGATCCCAATTCTCCCCGAAATGGGCGCCATGGAAGTTGAAGCTCGCGCAGGCCGTGGGTGGCTGGCCTGGATTGACGGGGATCAGCAACTCGAATTTCAGTGCCTGCTCGCGCTGGCTCTCCGCCTGGAGCTTTCCGGCGCGGCCGAAGAACGGATCGCTCGCCACATCCATGTCGTGGGGCAGGCCGAGCCGCGTGGCGATGGTCTTCGCGCGCTCCATCCAGGTGGTCCTGAAGGCGAGCACCTGTGCTTCCGTGCCGACGCGGACGAACTCCTGCATGCGGAACCATTGCATGCGCGTGGGCTCGCGCGAGGGTTCATGGCGGAAGCAGGTGCCCGAGACATCCACCAGCCATCCGGCCGCGGGCACCGGCCCCCGGCGCGCCAGGGCGGGATAGACGGGATAGCAGGCCGCCGGCGTCAGCATCATGGCCGTCCCGTCCAGCGAGGAGGCCCAGTCCTCGCCGGCGTCGCAGGCCTTCATCAGGGCGCGATGGGCGCGATCGTCGCCGCAGAAGCAGCGGATGATGCCGGCCAGATGCGGGAAGTTCCGCAGGTAGCCCGTTCGCTCGAAGGTCGTGCGGCTGAGCGCGGGCGGGAAGCGCATCACCTCCGCCCCGTCCCCGGCCGCGACACGCCGCGCGAGCGCCTCGACCCGCTGCACCACCTCTTCGAAGTCGCCTGACCGGCCGTACAATCCGTCGGCGCCGCATTCGATGAGCAGGCCCTCGCGCAGCAACAGGTCGAGAGGCGAGGTTGTCGCGTCCATCACGCACTTCCGATGCCGAGCGTCGGCGACCGATCCAGCAGCATGCGCGCGGTTGCCGCGCGGATGCTGTCATTCGAGACCATGAGCGGCGCCGAGGTCAGGTCACGCAGATGGCGGGCCACGGAGTAGGGGGTCGCGTTCTGGTAGCCCGCGAAACCGATGACGAGCATGGCCTGGCGAGCGGCCTCCAGAGCGCCTTCGCTGGTCGCGATCTTCAGGGTGTTCAGCTCAGTGATCTCGGAGACCGGAGGCTCGGCGATCGCTGCATCGGCCGCGATCGCCGTGGCCAGGCGCGCATCGTATCGGGCCAGCAGCATCCGTGTGCGCGCCTGCAATGCCTGCAGCGATGCCACGGCATCGGCGAGGCGGCCGGCACTGGCAGGGATGTCGCGTCCGCCGCGCGCGGCGCCGCGAAGGAAGGCGCGCGCCCGGTCCACGGCGTCGGCCGCGATGCCCAGCCACAAGGAACACCAGAACAGATGCGCCGCCGGCACCATGCTCGCCGCGGCGATTTCGGCGAAAGGCGCCGGTACGACCTGCTGCTCGGGCACATGCATCGTCAGTAGGAAGGGCTCGGTCCGGGTTCCGCGCATGCCAAGCGCATCCCAGCTTCCGCGCTGCTCAAGCGTGCATTGTGCCCGTTCCGCCACGACCATGACCTGATCGCCCTCGGCCGCATCCGCAGCACGGCGCGCCGTGGCGAGGAGGGCCTCGCAATGCGCCCCGTAGGAGATCGCCGTGGCGTCCTTGACGAGGCGTACCTCCCCCTGGCCAAGCGCCTCCACCGCGCATCGGCTGCTGCGCATCCGGCTTCCGACGCCAACCTCCGACGTCACGGAGGCCAGCAGGAGCCCCTGCTCCGCCAGGCGCTTGAGGAAGTGGCGATGCCATGGCGCCGCCAGGCCGTGGCCCAGCAGGCAAGCCACCTGGCTTTGATGCATCGCATAGATCATGCCGGTGCTCGCGCAGGCCGCACCGAGCTCTGCCACGATCGTCCCGATCTGTGACGCACGCAGGCCTGCGCCACCCAAGGCGGTCGGCACCATGGCGCCGAGCAAGCCGGCGCTGCGAAGGGCGGACACCGCCTTTTCCGGAAAGACGTTGGCGCGATCGACGGCCTCGGCATCCTCCCGCGCGATTGCGATCACGCCGGGAAGCCTGGACCGGACAGGGTCCGCGCCCGGGTTCTGCGGCGGGCTTGTTGAGAGTTCCAACACGTGGGGTCGAACGATGTGCTAGCCGGGATGGACCGCGAGCGCCTCTTCCAGCAGGCGCTCCATGGCGGCGAGGCTGGAGAAGGCGCGACGCGTGAGCATCGTCTCGGGGATCTCGAGGTCGAACGCCTCTTCCATGGCCAGCATCACGTTCACGACCGCCATGCTGTCGAGGCCGGCGGCGAAGAGATCGTCATCGGGTGCGAGCTGGTCCACCGGCACCGAGAGCCGGCCGCAGCGGGCCAGGATGCCGCGAAGGGTGGCGTTTCCGTTATCTGCCAGCAGGGAATTGGTAATATCTTTCATGACACCCCGGCACGAATGACTCTCAATAACCGATTTTCTCATTATTGGTCGAGACGCCAATCAAAATCAATAAAAATGCGACGACGATTTAGGATATTTGCATTATTGGAATTCATGCGGCTTGGCATTCCACGCATGGACGATCGTAGGGCCCGGAAGGTCAGCCAACCAAGACAATACCACCGTTTTTCGTGGGCGGCTCGTCGCCTGCTATCGTTCCGGCATGATCCGCTTCGTCCGTGCAAGGGACAGGCAAGGGGCAGGCAAGGGATACGCCTCCATGATGAACGTGGAGTCCGGGTGGCAGATGCTGATTTGTGCCCCCGGAATGACGGCAGACCGCCCTTCCGGGCTCGCAGCCCTGTCCGCCGATCAGGGCTGGCGGCCAATCCGCGTGCCGGGAACGGCGGCAGGCGCGTTGGCGGACCAGGGCGCGGACCATAGCCGAGAGGTGCATGATCGTGACGTGTGGTTCCGCGTTCCGCTGCCTGCCGCGGGCACCGACATGCTCCTCCGCCTGGAAGGCGTGGCGACGATCGCCGAAGCGTTTCTGGACGACCAGCCCATCGGCACCAACGACAGCATGTTCGCACCGTGGGAGATCGCGGTCGATCTTCGCAGCGCCGCAATGCTGCACCTCTGCTGCCGATCGCTCACGGCCGCTCTCGCCCGAGCACCGCTGAAGCGGGCCCGATGGCGCGCGCCGATGATCGAGGATCAGCGTTTGCGCGCCCTGCGCACGACGCTCCTTGGCCACATGCCGGGCTGGTGCCCGACGGTGCACGCGGTTGGTCCCTATCGGCCGGTTCTCCTCATCGATCCATCCGCGCCGCCCCCACCATCCCGGATCGTGCTCCGCACGGCATGGGATCCGGCAAGCCGCATCGGCACGGTGGAAGCGACGCTTGCATGGACCACGCCTCCGGCCCGCGAGGCGCGGCTGCGGGTGGGTCCGCGCGAGACGGTCCTGACGAATAAAGGGCCGGGCAACCTTGCGGCGACGCTCACGCTGCCGGACGCGGAACCCTGGTGGCCGTGGACCCACGGCAATCCGTCCCTGCATGAGGCCGCGCTGATCTGGGATGACGAACACATCCCGCTTCCGCCGATCGGGTTCCGGCACGTGATCCTCGATCGCGGCAGCGATGGCAGGGGCTTCGCGCTGCACATCAACGGCGCTCCCGTTTTCTGTCGCGGAGCGGTGTGGACCAGTGCCGATCTGGCGCGCCTCCCCTGTCAGGAGAGCGCGTGCCTGCCCTTGCTGGAGACCGCGCGGGCGGCGGGCATGAACATGATCCGCGTGCCAGGCACCGGGCTGTACGAGGCTGATGATTTCTACGGCGCCTGTGACCGTCTCGGAATCATGGTCTGGCAGGATTTCTGCTTCGCGAATCTCGACTATCCGCGGGACAGCGCCTTCCTTTCCGATGTCGAGCGGGAGGCGGTGGCGTTCCTGATGCGCACCTCCGGGCGGGCCTGTCTCACGCTTCTCTGCGGCGGGAGCGAAGTCGCGCAACAGGCCGCCATGTTCGGCCTGGCGCGAGACAAGTGGGATCAGCATCCCGTGTTCGACGACGTCCTGCCGCGGCTCTGCGCCGCGTTGCGGCCGGGCCTTCCCTATGTCCCGCACACGCCCTGCGGTCCGGACCTTCCATTCCGCGCGGACGCGACGCCGGCGCACTACTTCGGCGCTGGCGGCTATCTCCGCCCCCCGGACGATGCAAGGCTGGCAGGCGTGCGCTTCGCGTCGGAATGCCTGGCGCTCGCGAATCTTCCCTGCGCCGCGACGATGGCCGAGACGCTGCCGGATGTCGGGTTCCTGCAGGATCCGCGCTGGAAGGCCGGGGTGCCACGCGACCAGGGCGCGAGCTGGGACTTCGAGGACGTGCGGGATCACTATCTCAAGACCCTGTTCGGCGAGGATGCGGCGTCGCTGCGCCGGGATGATTCGCCACGCTATCTCACGCTGTCGCGCGCGGTCTCGGGCGCCCTGATGTCCGAGGTCTTTTCACTGTGGCGGCGCGCCGACAGCCTCTGCGCAGGCGGTCTCGTGCTCGCGCTGCAGGATCTCGCGCCGGGTAGCGGCTGGGGCGTGTTGGATTCTTGGGGACGGCCGAAGCCGGCCTGGCACGCGCTCCGTTCCGTTCTCGCGCCCGTTCAGGTGCTCGTCCTGGACGAGGGCCTGAACGGCGTGGCGATCCATCTCGCCAACGACACGGCGGATGCCGTTTCGGGCGTACTCGAGCTCTGCGCCTTCCGCGGAGCGCACCCCGTCGGCGGCGCCGAACGGCAGCAGGTTCTGGTGTCCCCCCGCCAGACCGTGAAGGTCACCGCCGCTTCGGTGCTGGGCGGCTTCCGTGATTTCGCGCATGCATGGCGCTTCGGCCCGCCCATGGCCGACGCGCTGCGCGCGCGGCTGCTCGGCGTGGAGGGCTTCATCCTGTCGGAGCACTGGCTGTTCCCCCGCCGCCTGCTGCCTCCGGCCGATCTCGGCATGACCGCGCGGCTCGAAGGGAGCGGTTCGGACTGGCGGCTGCACCTGGCGTGCCGCCATCTCTGCCAGGGCGTGCATGTGGAGGACCCGAACTGGCGCGGCGAAACGGAGTGGTTCCACATGGCGCCGGGCGAGCAACGCATGCTTCGCGTCATGCCGTGGAATGCCGACAGCGCGTCGCAACGTCCGCATGGGCGCGTCATCGCGATCAATGGGAATTCCGAATGCGCATACTGATGCCAGCGGCACGAGTCAAAGCCTCGTGCCGCCGACATGAGTCGCGCCGGGGTTCAACGTGCGCTGGTTGAGAACGGCACCGGCGCGGACGCGATGGGACGCTGAAGAAGCCTACGCTGCCTCCAGCCCGGTCATCTGCCACTGCACCAGCCGCGCATAGGCGCCGCCGCGCGCGACCAGCTCGGCATGCGATCCGGTCTCCACCACCCGTCCGGCCTGCATGACCACGATCGCATCGGCATGGCGGATGGTGGACAGCCGGTGCGCGATCACCAGCACGGTGCGATCCCGCATCAGCGCGTCCAGCGCCGCGCGCACCTGCGCCTCGCTGATCGCGTCCAGATGCGAGGTCGCCTCGTCCAGCACCAGCACCGGCGCGTCCTTGAGAAAGGCGCGCGCGATGGCGATGCGCTGGCGCTGGCCGCCGGAAAGCTGCACGCCGCGCTCGCCGACGCGGGTCGCCAGCCCCTCGGGCAGGCTGGCCACGAAGCCGCTCAGCGCAGCGCGATCCAGCGCGAGCGCGAGATCGGCCGCGCTCGCCTCCGGTCGCGCGAGCCGGATGTTCGCCTCGAGCGTATCGTTGAACAGGTAG
>JAYRQX010000247.1:0-1999 GCA_041910415.1 Acetobacteraceae bacterium
CGCCGAGCGCCGCCCCCGGGCCCGCCGCCAGCCCCGCCGCGAACAGCGGGAGCGGCGCGACCCAGAAGGAGAACAGGCCGAAGGGCAGGCCACGCATCGCCCAGAGGACCGCGGTCGCGGCGAGGAGTCCCCCCGCCGCGGCCCCGAGCCATCGTGGATCGTTGAGCAGGCCAGCCTGCCGCGTGCCCATGACCGTCGCCATCCCTGGAGGTCCGGTCGCCCCCGGTTCCTCAGTCGTTGATGACGTAGGGCAGCAGGGCCAGGAAGCGGGCGCGCTTGATGGCATTCGCCAGTTCACGCTGCTTCAGGCTGCTGACCGCGGTGATGCGCGCCGGCACGATCTTCCCGCGTTCCGACAGGAAGCGGGAGAGCAGGCGCACGTCCTTGTAGTCGATCGCCGGCGCGTTCGGCCCGGAGAACGGGCAGGACTTCTTGCGGCGATAGAAGGGACGGCGGGCGCCCACGGCGGGGCGGCGGCTGGCCGGGCTTGCGGCTTCGTTCGCGTCGGACATCGGCGCTTACTCCTCGGTCTCGGCAGAGGGTTCCATCTCGTCGCGCGGACGGGCACGGAACTCTTCGCGGTCGTCGCTGCGGTCGCGGCCGGGGCCACGGCCCGAGCCGAAGCGGCCGGCAGGCTTCGGCCCGCGGAAGCCGCGCTCGCGGTCGTCGGAGCGCTTGGCGATGATCGCCGACGGCGCCTCGTCGATCGCCTCGATGCGGATCGTCATGGAGCGCAGCACGTCCTCGTTGAGCCCGAGCAGGCGCTCGGCCTCGTTCATCGCCGCCGGGGGGGCGGAGACGCCGAGGAGCATGTAGTGCCCCTTGCGGTTCTTCTTGATCTTGTACGCGAGGCTGCGAAGGCCCCAGTACTCGCGCTTGCGGATCTCGCCGCCACCTTCCGTGAGGGTGGCGCCGATCTGCTCGGCGATGGTTTCGACCTGCTGGGGCGTGACATCGCTGCGCGCGATGAACACGCATTCATAAAGCGGCATGTGTGCTCCCTGTGGCTGTCTCAGCCCGAGGCCCCGGGATGGGGCACACAAACGGGCATAGCCGGGCGCTTGCCTTGCGCCCGGCAGGGGAGCGGGGCGTAAAGCACGGGGCGGGGGAGCGGGGCAAGGGGGGAAGAAGGTCGAGGGAGGGAACTCCCTCGAGCACCCTCCTTTTTTTGATTGTCAAAGGAAGGATGGGGTCTGGGGAAGTTCTCTTCCCCAGCCTTCTTCCCTCATTCAGTTCCCCCGGGTCAGCGATCCGTCAGCCGCAGCTCGATCCGGCGGTTGCGCGCATAGGCCGCGCTGTTTTCGGCGGGATCGAGCGGCTGGGTGTCGCCGAAGGAGGTCGCGGCGACGTGGTTCGGGGCCAGGCCCTCCGCGATCAGCAGCTGCGCGACCGCGATGGCGCGCGACGCCGCCAGCTCCCAGTTGCTCGCGAAGCGGGAGGAGCGGATCGGCGTGCGGTCGGCATGGCCATCGACGCGGATCACCCAGGGAATGTCGGTCGGGATCTGGCGCGTGATGTCGAGCAGCACGACGGCGAGATCGCGCATCTGCTGCTGCCCGCGTTCTGAGAGTTCCGCCGAGCCGGGCGGGAACAGGACTTCCGACTGGAAGACGAAGCGGTCGCCGACGATGCGCACCTCCGGCCGGTCGCCGAGCACCTGGCGGAGCCGCCCGAAGAAGTCGGAGCGGAAGCGCTGCAACTCCTCGACGCGCGCGGCGAGCGCGGCGTTCAGGCGCTGGCCGAGCAGCGCGATCTGCGCATCGCGGTCGCGGCCCTGTTCCTCGGAAATCTCCAGCGCGCGGGAGACGCGGGCGAGTTCGGCGCGAAGCGCGGTGATCTGCTGCGTCAGCAGCGCCACCTGCGCGCGCGCGCTTTCGGCGAGCCGCCCGTATTCCTGCGCCTGCTCCTGCGCGCGGCGCACGCGCTCATCCGCATTGCCCGCCGTCTGCGAGGCGCTGGCTTCCGCCTCGCGCGCGCGGCGCTGCGCCTCGGTCATGGC
>JAYRQX010000248.1:0-1835 GCA_041910415.1 Acetobacteraceae bacterium
ACAATTGGGACATAGAGTAGTTCGTCGGGGTTGCCGCGAGCCATGAAAGACTCAACATCCGCCTCAGTCCAGCCGTCGGAGAATGGTCCCATATGCCCCCTAACGAATAGCGTTTATCCGCCGGCGAAGGCGAGGGGGGAGGGAGGGTGCGGTCATGACGGCGGATAAACCTCGTTGGACTGAACCGCCGGCGTGGCGGTCCCTATGGGGATTGTAAGACTGAGCGGTGGGTAGTCAAGCCTTTGGCATGATGCCGTGGGCAAGCGGTGGGCACATGGCGCGCGCGGCATGGGCCGGCGGGAGGTTGCCGATGCGGCAATCCCCCGCCAGCGAGGGCGCGCCGGGGCGCTTTGCCGCGCCGGGGCGACAGTCCCCCCCGGCCGTGCCGGGCACGGCCGTCGGAATCGCGCTGGCCGGGACGACGCCGGGTCACGGCGGCCCGCGCGAGAAGGGACCCCGCGGGGGCGTCGGCGGGAGCGCCGCCGTCGGCACGAAGGTCCCCTGGCCACAGTGCGTGCAGCGTGTCCAGCCGATCCGGTCGATGCGCCGCAGGAAGGCCGCCACCGATTCCACGATCACCGGGTCGGGCGCCGGCACGGCGAGCGCCGCGCGCGCCTGCGCCAGGCGGGCCGCCTTGCCGGCCGGGCCGAGCAGGCCGTAATGGCGGATGCGCTTGAAACCCTTGGGCAGCACGTGCAACAGGAAACGGTCGATGAAGGTTTCGGCCGGCACAGGCAAGGTGCGCCTCTTGTGACCCGACGCCGGATCGCGTACCCGCAAGCGCACCTGGCGATCATCCACCCCGACAATGCGCTCGTTGGAGATCGCCACCCGGTGGGTATAGCGTCCCAGATACTCCAGCACCTGCGCCGGCCCGCCCAGCGGCTGCTTCGCATACACCACCCACTCATGGGCGTGCAGCCGCGCCAGGAGGGCGCCCCAGGCGGCCGCGTCCAGCATGGCCGGTGCGGCCCGCCGCCCGTCCTCCCGGGCGGCCTTGAGCGCCGCCACGAACTTGCCGCGGAAGACCCGGGAGAGGGCCTGGACCGGAAACAGGAAGCCGCGCCGGGCGGCGACCCAGGCCCCGCTGTCCGTCAGCGCGCCCCCGGCCACCAGCGCATGGACATGGACATGCCGCCCCAGATCCTGCTTCCAGGTGTGCAGCAGCAGCGAGAACGCCGGTGTCCCGCCCAGCCAGCGCGGGTTGGCCGCGAACTCGGTCAGCGTCGCCGATACCGCGCCGAACAAGGTTTCGTAGAGCGCCCGCGGGGCGACGCCGACCAGGCCATTGAGGTCGTGCGGCAGGGTGAACACCAGGTGGAAGTACGGCACCGGCAGGAGTTCGCGCCGGCGCTCGGCCAGCCAGGCTTCCTTGGCCCGGGTCTGGCATTGCGGACAATGCCGGTTGCGGCAAGAGTGATAGACGTGACGCGTCGTGCCGCAGGTGTTGCAGGTCTCGACATGGCCGCCCAGGGCTGGCGTGCGACAGGCGAGGATGGCGCGCCAGACTTTGGCCTTTGCCGCCGAGAGATCGTGCGAGGCGAGATACGCCGAACCGTGGCGACGCAGCACCTCGGCCAGGCCGCCCGATGGGGGCATCGCCGTTCAGGCCGGCGCGGGTTCGAGCAGTTCGAGGGGCGAGGGGGTGCCGGTCAGGCGCTGGCGCGCCAGGTGCAGGTAACGCATCGTGGTGCTCAGGTGGCCGTGCCCGAGCAGGCGCTGGATGGTGTGCAGATCCACCCCGGCTTCGAGCAGATGGGTGGCGAAGGAATGGCGCAGCGTGTGGATGCCGGCGGCGTTGGTCAGACCCGCCCGATCACAGGCAGCGCGGTACA
>JAYRQX010000249.1:0-3278 GCA_041910415.1 Acetobacteraceae bacterium
ATGCGACGGGCCGCCGCGCCTCGCTCTATGACGACATCGGCGGCGAGGACGACGCGGCGCCCGTCGCCAGCACGGGACGCGAGGCCTTCTGGGGCGCGCCGCGCGCGCCGCTGACGCTCGCCGTCTCCGACGATGGCGGTCTCACCTGGCCGCATCGCCGGAACCTCGAAATCGGCGACGGCTTCTGCATGACGAACAACTCCAAGGACAAGCTGAACCGCGAGTTCTCGTACCCGTCCCTCTGCCAATCCGCCGACGGCACGCTGCACGTCGCCTACACCTACTGGCGCCAGGCCATCAAATATGTCCGGGTCAGCGAAGCCTGGATCCGGAGCATCCAGGCATAAGCACGACCCTTCACCCGCGCGGCGTCTTCTCCGCCGCGCTGACGCCGCTCGACGCGGACCTCAACCCGGACACCGCGCGCTTCGTCGCGCACTGCAAGCGCCTGCTGGACGAGGGTTGCGACGGCATCGCCATGCTCGGCACCACGGGCGAGGCCAACAGCTTCTCCGGCGATGAACGCAAGGCGCTGCTCGAAGCGGCCATCGCCGGCGGTGTCGCGCCAGACAAGCTGCTGCCCGGCACCGGCGTCGCCGCGCTGCCCGAGACGGTGGCACTCACGAAGCATGCGCTTGCCTGCGGCGTGACCACCGTCGTGATGCTGCCGCCCTTCTACTACAAGGGCATTTCCGACGACGGGATATTCGCCAGCTACGCCGCCGTCATCGAACGCATCGCCGATCCGCGGCTCCGCGTCGTGCTCTACCACATCCCCCAGATGTCGGCCGTGCCGCTGCCCTTCGCCGTCATCGCCCGCCTGCGCGAAGCCTTCCCGGGTGTCTTCACGGGCATCAAGGACAGCGCCGGAGACTTCGCGCACATGAAGGCGCTGGTGCATGAGTTCCCCGGCCTCTCGGTGCTGGCCGGCGCCGATCCGCTGATGCTGCCGCTGCTGCGCGAAGGCGGCGCGGGCTGCATCACCGCGACATCGAACCTCGTCGCGCGGGAACTCGCCTTCGTCTTCCGCCACTTCGCCGACCCATCGAAAACGGACGAGGTGGACGAAGCCCAGGCGCGCATCGTCGCCGCGCGCAACAAGGCGTCCCGCTTCGCGCAGATGGCTTCGCTCAAGGTCATGCTCGGCGCGAAGCTGAAGGATGACGGCTGGCGCCGCATGCGCCCGCCGCTGCTGCCGCTGACCCCAGAAGAAACAACCGCACTGCTGAACGGGTGAAGAACGCCATGAACACGACACGCCGCACTATCATCGCCGCCGGAATCGGCACGCTCGCCGCGCCCAGGCTGGTCCGGGCGCAGGACAACTGGCCGCAGCCCGGCCGCACGCTCCGCGTGATCTGCCCCTGGCCGCCCGGCGCGGCCAATGACGCGCTCGCGCGCCTCACCGCGCAGCGCCTGAACGAAAAGCTCGGCGCGCAGGCCGTGGTCGAGAATCGCACCGGCGGCGCCGGCCTCATCGGCACCAATGCGGTGCTGCAGGCCGCACCCGACGGCTACACGCTGCTCGCCTCCGCCTTCAACACGGCCGTCATGCCGCTCGTGCTGCGCAACGCCACCTTCAATCCGCAGACGGACCTGGAAGTCATGGCCCGCACCGCCCAGGCGCCGCTGGTCATGGTGATTTCCGGCAGCCGGCCCGAACGCACGCTGGAACAGGTGATCGCCTCGGCCCGCGCGCGGCCGCGGGAGTGGAACATCGCCATCTCCTCCCTCGGCGCGGCCAGCCATCTCGCCACCATCGAGTTCAACCGCCGCACCGGCCTCGACCTCGACATGGTGACCTATCGCGGCACGCAGCCGGCGCTGACGGACGTGATGGCGGGCAACATCCCGCTGCTGATCGATAATTCCTTCGCGCTGCTGCCGTCCACAGCCGATGGCCGCGTGCGCACATTGGGCATCGCGACGCGCGAACGATCCTCGCTGGCGCCCGACGTGCCGACCATGGGCCAGGCCGGGCTGCCGGGCTTCGAGTTCCAGTCCTGGTACGGCATCTGGGCGCCGAAGAACACGCCCGCTTCCATCTGCGAACGCGTGAACGCCTTGATGCAGGAGACGATGCGCGAGCCCGCCATCGTCCAGCGCCTGACCGCCCAGGTGCTGGAACCCGTGACGGAAAGCATCGCCCAGACGCGCGCCTTCATCGCCGCCGAGATCAGCCGCGCGACGGAGCTGCTGCGCAGCGTGAACTACCAGCCGGAATAGCCGGTCCTCCGGCCGCGCTACTTGCCGTAGCCCGCGCGGCCGGACCGGAAGATCCAATAGACCGCGATGGTGTAGGCCGCGATCACCGGCAGCGCGACGAGGCCCGCGCCCCAGAAGAGGAAGGCGAGCGAGGCGTGCGGCGCGGCCGCCTCGTCGATGGTGATCGCGCCCGGCACCATGTAGGGCCAGAAGGCCGCGCCCAGGGTCACGAAGGCGCAGACGAAGGCCAGGGCGGCGAAGACGAAGGGCCCGCGCCGGCTGCCCTTGCCCATGGAGACGCCCACCCCCACCAGGCAGGCCGCCGCGAGAGCCGCGAAGGGCATCGCCCAGCTGCGGTCCTTCAGGTTCACCAGCGCCCCATGCCGGAAGGCCAGCGTCACGAACAACGCGATGCCGAGCATCGCCATGGTCGCGTAAAGCGCCCGCCGCGTCCAAAGCCTGGCATGCTCGTGCACGGAGACGTCGCCCCGCATCAGCAGCCAGCCGCCGCCGAGCATCGCATAGCCGCACAGCAGGCCGATGCCGCACAGCACCGGGAAGGGTGCGAGCCAGACGAAGGACCCGCCCGAGAAGGCGTTGTCGGTGACGGGAATCCCGTCGATCATGGCGCCGACCGCGGCACCCTGCACGAAGGCGACGACGGCCGAACCCAGGAAGAAGCCCCGGTCCCAGACAGTCCGCCTGGACCCCGCATGCTCGCGGAACTCGAAGGCGACGCCGCGGAAGATCAGGCCGAGCAGCATCAGCAGCACGGGGATATAGAAGGCCGGCAGCAGCACCGCATAGACCACGGGGAAGGCCGCGAAGAGCGAGGCGCCGATGACGACGAGCCAGGTCTCGTTCCCATCCCAGTAGGGCGCGATGGAGCTGATCATCGCGTGACGCTGATGCTCGTCGCGCGTCAGGCCGAACAGGATGCCGACGCCGAGGTCGAAGCCGTCGAGGATGACATAGACCAGGATCGCGACCGCGAGCACGGCGATCCAGAAGAGGATGAGCGTGTCGGTTTCCATGCCGCTCACGCCCCCGGCGGCGCGGCGGCCGCGACCGCC
>JAYRQX010000250.1:0-2957 GCA_041910415.1 Acetobacteraceae bacterium
AACTCCCGCTCGGCTGGGTGCATCTGCCGCGCGCGATCGAGGTGGAGTGGGTCAAGTAGCTGGTCGCCGAGCAGCTGCGCACCACGAAGGACCGACGCGGCTTCGCGCGGCAGGAATGGGCCAAGCTGCGGGAAAGGAACGAGGCGCTGGACTGCGCCGTTCTGGCGCGCGCCGCGCTCTGGCTGCTCGGGGCCGATCGCTATGGCGAGCGGTTCTGGCAGCAGTTGCGGGACCAGATCGCCGACGCACCACTACGGCCGACCGAACTTCCCGCCGGTGGGAATACCGCCGACCCGGCACCGCCTGCCGCACCCGACGCCCATCGCCCGCGTGGCTGGCTCGCGCCGCGTCAGGGCTGGCTGCGCTGAAAGGAGGACGAGCATGGATCCGACCGTCCTCGCCTGGGCCCTGGCACAGCCGGCCGGCAGCCGCGCAGCGGTGCTGGCGGCCGCCGTCACCGGCGGCACAACCCGCGTGACTTTCGAAGGCCGCACGGTGGAATACCGCAGCCTCGACGAACTCGGCCGCGCTTTGGCGGTGCTCTGCAGCGCGGAGAACACCGCGGCACGCCGGCCCGGCGTCACCTTCGCCAGCTTCTCGCGCGAGGGAAGCAGGTGATGGGCAGGCTCCGGGATGCGTGGAACGCGCTGCGCGGCTACGCCGCCGCGCAGGACCAGCGCGCTTCCGCCTGGGCACCCTCCGGCGGTAGCGCGACCGCGGAGGTCGGCATGGCCGCGGCCACGGTGGCGCGGCGCGCTCGCGATGCCGTCCGCAATGACCCCTACGCCTGCCGCATCGTCGATCTCTGGACCGGGAACGCAGTCGGCGCCGGAATCACCACACGCTGGCCGGACCGGGCACATGCCGATGCCTGGCGCCGCTGGGCGGAGAGCACGGCCTGCGATGCCGAGGGCCGGCTCGATCTCTATGGGTTGCAAGCGCTGGCGATGCGCGCCGTCGTCGAGAGCGGAGAGTGCTTCATTCGCTTCCTGCCGACCGCACCGTCCGCGGCGAACCCGATGGGCCTGCGGCTGCAGGTGCTAGAAAGCGATCACCTCGACACCGGGCGCAATGGCACTGTCGCCGGCGCGCCCACCCTCCAGGGCATCGCGCTCGGATCGGCAGGTGAGCCGATCGGCTACTGGCTCTATCCGGTGCACCCCGGCGCCTGGATGCTGCCCGGCGCGGGGATGGCGAGCGCCTTCATCCCAGCATCCGAGATCCTGCACATCTACCGCAAGCGTCGCCCTGGCCAGCTGCGTGACGTCTCCTGGCTGGCCCCGGTGCTGCTGCGGCTCCGTGACCTCGGTGACTACGAGGCCGCGCTGCTGATGAAAGCCAAGATCGAGGCATGCCTGGCCGCGGTCGTCTCCGAGGACGGCGACGAGGCGCTGACCGGCGCCGCCTCCGGCCTGCTCCGTGATGCCCAGGGCCGCACCGTCGAGAGCTTCGAGCCGGGCATGATCCTGTATCGCCGCGGCATGGGCTCCGTGGAGGTTGTGAACCCGAGTGGAGGCGGGTCCCATGCGGCCTTCGCGCGCCGCGCCCTGGAAGCCGCCGCGGTCGGCGCCGGCCTGACCTACGACCAGGTCTCCGGCGACCTGACCCAGGCGAACTACTCCAGCCTGCGCGCCGGCAAGATCGAGTTCCGCCGCCTCTGCGAGCAGGTCCAATACGGGATGCTGATCCCCATGCTGGTGCGCCCCATCGCCGAGCGCTTCCATGCCCAGGGCGCGCTGCTCGGAAAATGGGGCACCGCCATGCCGGGCGGCGTCAGTCACGTCCCGCCGGCGCATGAGATGATCGACCCGCTCAAGGACACCACCGCCCTGATCGCCCAGGTCCGCGCGGGCTTCGTGCCGCAGCCCGAGGCAGCCGGTGCCTTCGGCTACGACTTCCGCCAGGCCGTCGAGATGATCCGCGATGCCAATGCCCTGCTCGACGAGGCCGGCATCTCGCTCGACACCGATCCGCGCCGTGTCGCCAAGTCCGGCTCCGCCCAGGACGCCGCCCAGATGGCGGCGGTGGAAATCGCGGCGACCGGTGCGGCCATACCGGCTCGGACCGCTCCAGCGTCGCCACAGGCCCCCGCTTCTAACGCGGCCGAACCAACTGAGACGCCGCGATAAGCGCAGCCTTCACGACCAACTCCTCCGGAATTTCTTCGAAGGTGGCTCCGTCGAGTTCCGTCGTGCGGCACGGAGTGTCGCCACAGACAGAGCAGCATCGGCTGCTGCCCGTGCTCGCGCCGAGCCACTCCTCCATGGGTCTTCCCGCTATCCAAATGCGGTTTGACTCGGACGGAGTTCGCCGGAACGTCGTGTCGTCGATCTCGCTGACTGTGAGGTTCGGCTCGATGCCCAGCGGGGCGAGAACGTCCCGCAGCTTCGCAATCGCATGCTCCAAGTGACGGTGCGTCCCATCGCAGCGCGGGCATATCCTTCCGCCGGCGGCCGTCAGTCGTTGCCACGAGATTGGCAGTGGCGTCATCGCACGTATCTCCCCAGTTCGCCCGCCGTGAGACGCATTGGGACCAGGAGCGGCCTGAGCGTCTCGGGCGCGAGGCGGCAGCAGCTTCATAGCAATGCGATCGAGGGCCTTCCATGACGCAGATCAGTGACTTGGGGGCGCACGAGACGTGCGATGCCGGCGAACCTGGTTCCGGAACACCAGCCGCGCCCCTGACGATCCTTGTCGCCTGCCGCGCCCTGACCGCGCCTGCGACGGTCGATCGCGCCGCCCGCACCGTCGAGGTGGTGTGGAGCACCGGTGCACGGGCTCGGAACTTCGTTCCCAGCCTCGGCCTGATCACCGAGGAGCTCGAGATGTCTCCCAATGCGGTGCGCATGGACGCGCTCCGCTCCGGCCAGGCGCCGGTGCTGAACACCCACCGCCGCGGCGACGCCCGCGATGTGCTGGGTCGTGTCACCGCCGCGCGCCTCGATCGTGGTCGCGGC
>JAYRQX010000251.1:0-3030 GCA_041910415.1 Acetobacteraceae bacterium
CGCCAGGGCGAGCAGACCGGCCGGCGTCGCCGCACCCGCCTCATCGCCGGCGGCCTCGCCGAGATCGGCACCAGCCACCGCAAGGGCCGCGAGGCCTGGGCCCGCGGCATGCTCCAGCGCGGCATGGTGCCGATGTTCCTGCTGCTGCCGCAGGTGAAGCTCGCCAAGCGGCTGGACGTGAAGGGCGCCGCCGAGCGCGGCCTGCGCCGGCTGCCGGGACGCTTTGTTGCGGCGTGGGAGCGGGAGAGCGGGAGGGCGGCGCCGTGAGCATGCGCGAGACCGCGATCGCGGCGCTGCACGCCCGGCTCGCCACATCCTTGGCCGGCAGGAATCCGGCTCCCCTGGTCCTGCGCGGCGAGACCGTGCCGCAGCGGCTGCCGCCGGGCGGGCTGGTCGTCATCCGCGACGGCGAGACGGTGGAGGAGACGGCGATCCTGTCGCCACTCGCCTGGGCCATTGAGCATGGCGCCGAGGTCGAGGTCACCGTCGGCGGCGCGACGCCGGCTGCGCGGGTGGCCCTGCTCGACGCGCTGCTGGTTGACCTCGCGGCCGCCGTCACCGCCGACCGTACCCTCGGCGGCGCGGTGGAATGGGCCCAGCCCGGCGCGCCCGACTTCGAGGATGTCGAGTTCGAGGGCGCCGCCGCCGCGCGCGCCGCCTCGGTCCCCGTCGCCCTGTTCTTCACCGTCGCCGGCTCGCCGCTGGCCTGACGCTCCGTCCTCCCGCTGATCCCGGAGATCCCCAATGCCCCGTGCCATCGGCGCCAATTGCCGTCTGCTCATGATCCCCGAGGCGACCTACGGCACCGCGCCCGCGGGCGACTGGCTGCGCATGCCGTTCCTCTCCTGCGACCTCGGCGCCGAGCAGCCGCTGCTCGACGCCGACGTCATCGGCGTTGGCAGCAGTCGCGATCCCGCGGCTCCCTTCCTCGACACCGTCACCGTGCAGGGGCAGGCGGTGGTGCCGGTGGACCTCATCAACATCGGGCACTGGCTGCGCTTGCTGCTCGGCACGCCGACCACCACCGGCACCAGCCCGAACTTCATCCACAGCTTCGGATCCGGCGCCGCCGCGCTGCCGTCCAACAGCATCGAGATCGGCTACCCGGACGTGCCGAACTACGATCTCTGCACCGGGGTGCGCGCCGACACGCTGGAGATCGACTTCTCGCCGACCGGCCCGGCCACCGCGACCTTCGGACTGATGGGGCAGGGCTCGACGCGCGGCGGGTCGAGCTCGGGAGGTACGCCGACCAGCGCCGCCTACACCGCCTTCAACAAGGCGCAGGGGGCGATCACCCGGAACGGATCCGCGCTCGCCCAGGTCACGGGCGCGCGGCTCACCTACGCCAACGGCATGGAGATGGTGCGCACCATCCGCGCCGACCGGAAGGTGGAGGGCGTGGATCCTGGCATCGCGCGCGCCACCGGGCAGATCACCGCGCGCTTCGCGGACACCACGCTGCTGACCCAGGCGCAGAACAACGCGCCGGCGGAGTTCGCCTTCGGCTATACGATCGATGCCAACCGTAGCCTGACCTTCACGCTGCACGAGGTCTACCTGGCGCTGGCCAAGACCCCGGTCGAAGGACCGGGTGGCGTCGAGGCGAGCTTCGAGTTCCGCGCGGCGTTCAACCTCACGGCCACCCGCATGATGACGGCCGTGCTGAAGAACCAGCAGGCCAACGCTGACTACAGTTGATCCCGTCCGAGTGGCCCGCCCGCCACGGGGCGGCGCGGGCCTTCGGCAGTGCCCTACTCAGGCGGCCTTGTCTCCCTCAATTCGACGCTGCGTCGTGGGTTCAGCCCTGGCAATCTCAACGCGGCGTGGCCGCATCGCCTCGGGGATCTCCCTGACAAGCTCGATGGTCAGCAGACCGTCGGCAAAGTTGGCCGACTGAACCTTCACATAGTCTGCGACCTGGAACCGTCGCTCAAAGGCGCGGGCACCGATGCCGCGATGCAGGAATTCACGCTGCCCTTCGCCGTCAGGGCGCTCCTGACGCTCTCCGCGGATGCACAGGACATTCCGCTCGGATGTCACCGACAGCTCCTCCGGCGAGAACCCCGCCACGGCGAGGATCACCCGATAGGAGTCCTGGCCGGTGCGCTCAATGTCGTAGGGGGGATAATTCTCGAGATGCTCGCTTCGCGTCGCGTTCTGCAAGAGGTCGAACACCCGATCGAACCCAACAGTCGAGCGGAACAACGGACCGAAATCGTAGCCTTGCCTCATCTCCACATTCTCCTCTCGAAGCAACATGGACCTTCGATGCGGCGCCGCCTGGCGCCGCCCGGGTCCCATCTGGGCCCCCGGCGGAAATTCTGGATGGGTGTTCGCTGTGCGAGGTTCAAGACGTCCCCGGCGATCACTCCCGGAGAAATTTGACCGCGCGGGGCCGACGACCGAGCCTCATTAGGGAGACCCTCATGCTCACCCTCGACCTCCCGGCCGAGCCGTACTGGCTCGACCTGCCGCGCGGCGTCCGCGTCGAGATCCGGCCGGTGACCACCGCGGTGATGGCTGCCGCCCAGGCCGCCGCTGCGCGCCGGCTCGCCGCAATCCGCATCGCCGATCCGGACCTCGACCCCGACATGTCGCGCGGCCTGTCCTTCGCCTTCCTGGTCAAGGCGCTCGCCCGGCATGCGGTGACCGCCTGGGACGGCGTCGGCGACGCCGCCGGCCAGAAGCTGCCGCTCTCCCCCGAGGCGGTGGAGCGCCTGATGGACCTCGACGACATCGCGGCTGCGTTCTGGGACCGCGCCACGGCGCCAGTCGCCGCGGTGGCCGCCGAGGGAAACGGCTGAGGGCCCGCGCCGCCTGGCACTTCGGCCGCGGGCCCGAATACTGCCGCGGCTGCGCCGCCCTCGGCCGCGACTGTGCCGACGCCTGCCCTTATGCCGCGCACGCCCCCACCAGCGTCGAAGGCCACGCCTGTTGGGCCGCCGGCACCGCCTGCGCCGAGGCGGCCATGGCTGGCCTGACGCTCGATACCGCCGGTGCACTCGCCGCAGCGCGCGAGTTGGGTGC
>JAYRQX010000252.1:0-4719 GCA_041910415.1 Acetobacteraceae bacterium
ACCCCGGCCCTCCCCCGTGAACGGGGGAGGGAGTGGAGTGCCTTCATCGCGGCAGCGTTTCGCGGATGCGGGCGATGGCGTCCTCGGGGCTGACCTCCACACGTTCGCCGCTCGCGCGGCGCTTCAGTTCCACCTTGCCCGCGGCAGCACCCCGCGGGCCGACGATCGCCTGCCAGGGGTAGCCCATCAGGTCGGCATCGGCGAATTTCACGCCGGCGCGCTCGCCGCGGTCGTCGTACACCACGTGATCATCGAGCGCGGCGACCAGGCGCTCGCACATCGCATCCGTCGCCGCGTCGCCCTGCTTCAGGTTCAGCACCGTGCAAGCCCAGGGTGCGACCGGGTCCGGCCACCTGATGCCGGCCTCATCATGGTTCGCCTCGATCAGCGCGCCGACCAGGCGGGAGACGCCGATGCCATAGCTGCCCATCTCCGGCGTGATCATCGCGCCATCGGGTCCGCTGACGCGCAGCCCCATCGCGGCGCTGTATTTGGTGCCGAAGTAGAAGATATGCCCGACCTCGATGCCCCTGCCCTCGCGCCGCCGTTCCGCCGGCACGCTCTCCCAGGCCTTCGCGTCGTGCATCTCATCCGTCGCGGCGTAGCGGGATGTCACGCCGGCGACGAAGTTTTCCAGCGCCGGGATGTCGTCATAGCCGACACTCGCGCTCGCCCAGTCGATGGTCTCGAAATCCGCGTCGTAATAGACCGCGCTCTCGCCGGTCTCGGCGAGCACGATGAACTCGTGGCTGAGGTCGCCGCCGATCGGGCCCGTATCCGCGCGCATCGGCACCGCGCGCAGCCCCAGGCGCTGGAAGGTGCGCAGATAGGCCAGGAACATCTGGCGGTAGGAATGCCGCGCGCCCGCCTGGTCGGCATCGAAGCTGTAGGCGTCCTTCATGAGGAATTCGCGCCCGCGCATCACACCGAAGCGCGGCCGCACCTCGTCACGGAACTTCCACTGGATGTGGTAGAGATTGCGCGGGAGGTCGCGGTACGACTTCGCGAATTGCTTGAAGATGTCGGTGACCATTTCCTCGTTGGTCGGACCGAACAGCATCTCGCGCTCGTGCCGGTCGGTGATGCGCAGCATCTCGCGGCCGTAGTCGTCGTAGCGCCCGCTCTCCCGCCACAGATCGGCCGACTGGATCGTCGGCATCAGGATCTCCTGGGCGCCGGCGCGGTCCTGCTCCTCGCGCACGATCTGCTCCACGCGCCGCAGCACGCGCAGCCCCGTGGGCAGCCAGGCATAGATGCCGGCCGAGGTCTGGCGGACCAATCCCGCGCGCAGCATCAGCCGGTGGGAGGCGATCTGCGCCTCGGCCGGGGTTTCCTTGAGCGTGGGAAGGAAGGCGCGGGAAAGGCGCATCGGGAGTCCTGCGTCTGGGAAAGGCGGCGCCCTTGATAGGGGCGTAGCGCGCCCACCGGAAGGGGCGAGCCGAAGATCAGGGTCGCGCAATTTCCTGTCGTCGTTGCGGTTTCGGATGCAGCAAAGCGTCGCGAGGGCGGGCAGCAACGTTAACTATTGCTTGTCTTTGGCCTCCCATGTCGCTAGACGAAAAAAGGGCCGCGCCCGAGAGGTCGCGGCCCAAGTTTAGGGAGGAAACGCCAGTCACACGGCAGAAAGAGGACCATCCCTCTCTCTGTTTCCCATGCTGGCGCCGCCCGCCTGACGGCACAACAAGAATTGCCGCAGTGCGGGATGAAAAAAGTGGCGCTCAGCCACTATCTGCACACAAACTGCGCCTCACCTGCCCGCAAGGGCTGGTGGAGGCCTATCTGTTGGGCATCGCCAGGATCCCGGTCCGGAAGGACAGCCAGTCGCTCTCGACCAGATAGTAGAGCCCGACCCAGATCACGGCCGCCACGATGGTCGTCGCCAGGAGTCGCCGGCCAAGATGCGCCTTCAGCGGTGCTCCGCGCCAGCCGCCCGGCGTTTCCGTGCCCTCGGAATCCGGCCGCACGCCGATCGGCAGCACGCAGAACAGCACGGTCCACCAGATCAGGACGAAGACGACGGTGCCGGTAAAGGGGCTCATGGGCCGCTATGTGCTCCTGGCGGCGCGCGCTTGGAAGGGGGGTTCCGCGGGCGCGGCGCCGCGCCAAACACCCTGCGCTGTGCGGCGGAGCCCTGGATGAACCTGGAACTCGAACGAGAGCGCGGCGTGCTGGTGGTCGAACCGCTCGGACGGCTCTCGGCCGCGGATTTCGATCGCATGTCGGCCCTGCTCGATCCCTTTCTCGCGGAAGCGGAGCGGCTGCGGGGGCTGCTGGTGGACACGCGGGCGCTGCCCGGCTGGGACGGGCTCGGCGCCATGCTCGCCCATGAGGGCTTCATTCGTGCCCATGCCGGCCGGATCGACCGCGTGGCGCTGGTCACGGACAGCGAGGTCGCCGGCATCGTCGCGCGCATCGCGGACTTTGCCCTGCCGCCGCAGGTCCGGCGCTTCGCCTGGAACGAACGCCACCTGGCCATGGGCTGGCTCTGCGGAGAGAGCGAGGCGTCCTGACCGCGCCCGTCAGAGACGCAGCAAGTGGATCTCGACCGAGGGACGCTTCTTCAATCGCTTGTTGATTGCACGCCGCAGCGCCGTGCGCGCCGCATCCCGCAGCGCGTCGTCGTCGCGCCGCAGGGGCCCGTTCAGGTCGCCGACCGCGCGCTTCAGCTCATCGGCCAGCAGCGCCGGCTCGGGGTCCATGGTCTCGAACAGGCCGGGCGCCGAGATCTGCGGCGTGCCCAGCAGCTTCCCCTGCCTGTCCACGGCGAGCGAAGCCACCACCACGCCATTGAACAGCATCTTCTTCCGCGCCGCGACCACGCCGCCGTCGAGCGGCAGCAGGCGATCGCCGTCCAGCATCAGCTTGCCGGCGGGCACGCCCTCGACCACCTCCGGCCGGTTGCCGGACAGGCGCAGCACGTCGCCATCCTCGATCAGGATGGGCTTTGCGCCGCATTCCGCGGCGAGCCCCGCATGATCCTGCAGATGCCGCCATTCGCCATGCACGGGCACCGCGATGCGCGGCTTCACCAGCGCATAGAGCCGACGCAGCTCGTCGCGCGCGGGGTGGCCGGAGACATGGACCATGTGGTCCTCATCCGTCATCACGCGGCAGCCGCGGCGCGCCAGACCATCCTGGACGCGGCGGATCGCGCGCTCATTCCCGGGGATCTGGCGGGAGGAGAAGATGACGGTGTCCCCTTCCCCCAGCGCGATTTCGGGATGCGTGTCCTCGGCGATCTTTGACAGCGCGCTGCGCGGCTCGCCCTGCGATCCCGTGCAGATGACGAGAAGATTGTCGTCGGGGATGTAGCCGGCCTCGTCTTCAGGCACGAAGGGCGGGATGTCGCGCAGATAGCCGCAATCCCGTGCGGCCGCGTCCATGTTGCGCAAGGACCGGCCGAACAGCGCGACCTGCCGTCCCGCTGCCTTGGCCGCATGCGCGATGCTCTCCACGCGCGCGACATTGGACGAGAAGCAGGTGACCGCGATGCGGCCCTTGATGCCGCGGATCAGCGCGGTCAGGTTCCGCCGCACCTCGCCCTCGCTGCCCGAATGCCCTTCCACCATGGCGTTGGTGGAATCGCAGACCATGGCGAGCACGCCCTCCTCGCCCAGCCGCGCGAAGGCGGCCTCGTCCGTCCGCGGCCCGATCAGCGGGTCGGGGTCGAGCTTCCAGTCGCCGGTGTGTACCACGAGCCCATGCCGCGTGCGGATGGCAAGCGCCCGGCTCTCGGGCGTGGAATGGGCGACATGCAGCGCCTCGACCTCGAAGGGCCCGAGCGCGATGCGCTGCCCGAGCGGCAGCGGCGCCAACGGCACCTCCTGCAGCAGCCCGGCCTCGCCGAGCTTCCTGTGCAGCACGGCGGTCACGAAGGGACCCGCGAAGACCTTGCAGCGCAACTGGCGCCAGAGATGCACGACCGCGCCGACATGGTCCTCATGCGCGTGGGTGATGATGAGGCCGGCCAGCCGGTCGCGCCGTTCCGACAGCCAGGCGGCGTCGGGGACCATCGTATCCACCTCGGGCTCGTCGGGGCCGCCGAAGCCGATGCCGCAATCGATGGCGAGCAGCGCGCCGTCGCAGCGATAGACGTTCAGGTTCATCCCGATCTCGCCGGTGCCGCCGAGCGGGATGAAGGCGAGGTCGCCTTCGGTCACAGCCAAAGGAGGGCGCCGCGGAAAAAGTCGGTCATGAGGCTTTCAATCGTGTTCGGCGCGCAGCGGGTCGCGCAATTCGCTGCGATGGAAGATGGGGGCGGGATTGCGCTCCGCCAACAGGCGGAGGCCTTCGAGCGTGATGTCGGCGTCGGTCGTCTCGATCGCCATGGTGCCCTCGGCGAAGAGCGGCGCGAGGCCGCCGGTCGCCACCACCTTCATGGGCCGGCCGTATTCAGCCTTCACGCGGGAGACGATGCCCTCGATCAGCCCGACATAGCCCCAGTAGATGCCCGACTGCATGGCCGGGATGGTCGAGCGGCCGATCACGCCCTGCGGCCGCCCGATGCCGATGCGCGGCAGACGCGCCGCCGCCCGGTGCAGCGCCTCGATCGAGAGGTTGATGCCGGGGGCGATGACGCCGCCGAGATAGGCGCCGTCGTGATCCACCACGTCGAAGGTGGTCGCGGTGCCGAAATCGATCACGACCAGCGGGCCGCCATATTTCCGATGGCTGGAGAGCGCGTTGAGCAGGCGGTCCGCGCCCACCTCCGAGGGGTTG
>JAYRQX010000253.1:0-1725 GCA_041910415.1 Acetobacteraceae bacterium
CCGAGCGGAAAGCCCCAGTCCCTGGCGAACAGCACCACGTCGTGGATCATCGCCTGCATCTGTTTCCGGCTTCCCAGCAGCAGGTCGTCCGTCAACATGGCCTGCAATTCAGGATCCTCGAACATCACCTTGTCGCCGGGCGGCATGAACCGCGCGAACAGCGTCACCGCCTTGTCGGCGTGCGGCTCCAGGCGCCGTATCAGGCGGAGCATCAGGCGGTTGACCGGCACCCGCAGATGCCTGACCACCGGTGACAGGCGCCGCGCCAGCGTGGATACGCCGCCCTCGACCGCATCGTCGCCTCGCGCCGGCGCAACACCGCCGAGAATGGTCGCCGCCACCACCCGCCCCTGCAGATAGAACGCACAGGCCAGCGCATAGGGGCCACCACCGGAAAGGCCGCAGACCGCGAATTCCCGGATTCCCTTGGCGTCGCAAAAGACCCGGATGTCCTCGGCCCAATCGGCCAGGGAGCCGTAGCTGTGGGACGTGGAGTCGCCGATGCCCGGCCGCTCCACCGCTATCAGTCGCACTTTGCGCCTGATGGCCAGACGCCGCGCTTCCGGCGCTATCTGGCGCCGCGCTCCCGGCGTGCCGTGAAACCAGAGGATGGGCTTGCCGTTGACGGGGCCGTACTCCGCGTAACCCAGCGTGCGGCCGTCCGGCAGGCGGAATGTGCCCTCGAAACGTGGCGGGAGAATCCGGTTCATCGCTGTGCTACCTGTCTGCCGGAGGCCTTGCGCCGCCGCTCGCCTGCTTGCCCCAGGAAATTCCTCACTTGATCGGTCCAGCCCCGCACGTCGCGCTCGCTCTCCGCGATCTCGAGCCGCGCGTTCGGCATGGCCTCCGCGAGCCGCTGCGCGACCTCCACGGGGTGCGCGGGATCGTTGCGCCAGGCGAGGATGAGCGTCGGCATGCGCAGTCCCGCACAGCGCTCCGGCGACGGCAGGTCCGAGAGCGCGGCGCCCTTGAAGGCGGCCTCGACGTTGCGCGGATCGCGCGTCGCGAGCTCGCGCACGACCTCCCGCGCGATCGCCTTCAGCGGAGCGTCGGGCGGGCGGTCGCCGAGCAGCGCGCTCGCCGCGCGGAACGGCAGCCTGCCGGCGAACCGCACCAGCCGTGCCATCATCAAATACGAGCGCACCTGGCGCGGGCGCCACTCCCAGGCCGTGGGCGGAATGACGAGCACCAGGCCGGCGACCCGCCGCGGGCGCTGCATCGCCGCCCACACGGCGGTCGCGCATCCCATCGACGCGCCGCCGAGCACCGGGAGGTCCGCGCCGCAGTCCTCGGCGACCCGCCACATGTCACGGGCCAGGCTCTCCCACGCGCAACCGCGCGGATCCGGCTCGCTGCACGACTCGCCATGCGCGCGCGCGTCGTAGCGGATCACGCGCACCCCGGGTGCCAGCCCCGACCAGTCGAACACGCCGCTCGCCGCGTCGGCGCGCATGCTGCACTGCAGTGCATGGCCCCAGACGAAGGGCACGCCGCGGCCGCCGCCGACCGACACCGCGAGCTTCCTGCCCGACGCGCGGTCGATGGTGGTCCAGCGCCTCGTCGCGCTCACGGTGCGCACCCCGCGACGGAGGACACGACGACGGGCGGTGCGCCTTCGGCAACAGGCGCCGGTCCGGCCAGTTCCTGCAGCTCGGCCAGCTGCCGCTGCAGCAGCCGGGCCAGCGCGGGGAGGTCCGGCACCGCCCGGCGGCAGGCCACCAGCCC
>JAYRQX010000254.1:0-3733 GCA_041910415.1 Acetobacteraceae bacterium
CGCGCTGCGCGGCGCCACCCTGCTGCTGGCCACCTTGCGGCGCCGGCTGCGCGTCGGGGTTCGTGCCCGGCGAGAGCTGCCGCGCGATCGATCGCAGGATGTCGCGCATGGGCGAGTTCGGCGCGCCGAGCAGGTTCAGCGCCTCGGCCGCCGCTGTGGGGTTGCGCGCCAGCGGCTGGATGTTGAGGTCCTGGAGCATCCGCTCCCAGACCTGCACATACTCGTTCGCATAGAGCGTGAGGACCGCGACCTCGAGCCGCGTGGGATCATCCGCGCCCGCCACGTTGCGCGCCTGGGGTCCCAGCACCCAGCTCTCGGACGCCGCCTCCCGCACCGCCTGGGGCAGGGCCGGAAGAACGATGCGATACAGTCCTTCCACCGTGTAGAGGCCGGGAATGCCTTCCGTCAGCGGCTGGCCCGACGCACGTGCGAAGTAGCGGCTGCCCGCCGGCCCCAGCGCCTCGGACGGGCGCCAGGGTTGCGCGTTCTGCGCATTGTCGGCGAGCGGCCGCAGGCGGCTGAAGACACGGTCGGCCAGCGGCAGGCGCGAGAACACGATCCGCGCGCGATCCACCAGCGCACCGTTCATCGGGTATTCCGGGAAGTCCTGCGCGAGCAGCGCATCCAGATGCTGCAGCAGCACCGCGCGCGTCGGCTGCCCCGTGGCGCCCGGATAGGCGCGCCCCCAGTCGAGCGCGAACCACTGCCGGACCAGCGCCGGATCGAGCGGCCCCTGCCGCCCCAGCATCAGGTAGATGCGGGTGGCTTCGTAGAGGAATTCGGGACGCTGGAACCCGCTCTGGATCTGGCCTTCCAGGCGGAACAGCAGGCGCGGCAGGAAGCTGCGGTCGAGCGCGCGGCGATAGGCCGCGTTCGCACCCGCGACGAGCTTTTCCTCCTGGCTGAGACCCAGGCCCGCCCCGCTGCCCACCGCCGCGGGCGGCAGGTCGCGCGCGGCGGCGAGGTAGGGAAGGATGCGCGTCATCTCGTCGTCGGCGACACGGTCGATCGGCAGTCCGCGCGCCGCCTGCTCGGCCTTCGCCAGTTGCTCGGCGAGGCGCGAGACGCGCGCCTGCTCGGTCGCATAGGATCGCCAGCCATAGAAGGCGCCGCCGGCCAGGACGAGCAGCGACACCCCCCAGATCCCGGCCGCGATCAGGCGCCGCTTGCGCTCCATTCCGCGATTGCCCGCGGCGAGGCGCGCCTCGTTGAAAATCACCTCGCGCAGCAGGCGCCCGAGGAAGAACGACTTTCCCTTCTGCCCCATCGCCGCCGCGGGGCGCCGGGGGTCGAAGCCGAAGGCGCGTGACAGCGCGCCGGCAAGCCGGTCGAGCGGCGAGCCCTCCTGCGTGCCCGACGTGAAGTAGACGCCCCGCAGGAACGGGGCGGGGTCGAGCTTCGTGCCGCCGAAAGCCGCCGCGACGAAGGCGCCGAGCGGTTCCTGCAGAGAGGCGAACTGCGTCGGAAACCCCGCGATGGCGGCGCGCTGCTGCGGGCCACGCTCCTGCTGCAGTCGCTCGATCAGGCGATCCTGCAGGCGTTGCTCCACCAGGTCGTATTCCGCGTTGAACTTCGCAACGGCGCCTTCGGCACCGGCGGCGACGGGAAAGGTGAAGCCCCAGACCTGCTGGCGCGTGTCGCGATCGAGATCGTCGAAGAACTCGGCGAAGCCCGTCAGGAGATCGGCCTTGCTGACGATGAAGTAGATCGGCAGGCGCTGGCCGAGCGTCGTCTCCAGCTCCCGCACGCGTCGGCGCACCGTGCGGGCATGCACGTCACGCTCGGGCGCGGAGAGGCGGGAGATCATGTCCACGCCGAAGCAGATCAGGATGCCGTTCAGCGGCAGGCGCGGCCGGTTCTTCTTGATCAGGCCGAGGAACCGGTCCCAGCCCGCCTTGTCGGCCGCAGCGTCGGAATCCTGGGTCGTGTAGCGTCCGGCCGTGTCGATCAGCACGCCGCGATCGGTCAGCCACCACTCGCAGAAGCGCGTGCCGCCGACGCCCTGCAGCATGGCGCCATCGGCGAAGGGAAACTCCAGGCCGGAATAGCGGATGGCCGTCGTCTTGCCGGTGCCCGGCGGGCCGATCACGATGTACCAGGGTTGTTCGTAGAGGAAATTGCCCTTCTTGCCGCCGGCGGCGCGCAACTGGCCCAGCGCGGTGGTGAGCTTGTCGCGCAGTTCGGCCTCTTCCTCGGCCGCGCGCTCGGCACCGGGATCGGGCGCCGTCATGCCTTCGACCAGCGCCTTGTCGCGCCTGCTCTTGATACGGTCGAAGATCCACAGGCAGATCATCCAGATCACGAGAAGCGTCAGGCAGAAGATGCCCCGATGCGTCTCGTTCTCGAGCGGCGACCAGCCGTTGATGACGAGAAGCGGCCCGAACAGCCAGATCACCGGCATCAGCATGAAGACGCCCGAGATCGCGATCAGCGCCCGCCCGCGAAGGAAGGGATAGACAGCCTCGAGCATCTCAGCCCCCCGTGCGCACGAGGATGATTTCGACGCGCCGGTTCTCTTCGCGTCCTTCCGGCGTGCGGTTGTCGGCGACGGCTTCGGTGTCCGCCTTGCCCTCCGCACGGAAGCGCGTGGAGTCACCGCTGGCGGCGGACATGATCGCGAGCGCCGCCTCGGCGCGCGCGGTCGAGAGGTGGAAGTTCGACGGGAACCGCACCGTGCGGATCGGCTGGTTGTCGGTATGGCCGATCACCTGCACGCGCCCGGGCTGGTTACGGATTTCCGCGCCGATGCGCTGGAGGAGATCGACGAAGCGCGGCTCCACCGTCGCGCTGCCCGAGGCGAACATGCCACGGTTCTTGATGCGCACGATCAGGCGGTTGGAATCGCCGAAGACGGTGACGAGCCCGGCGTCGATCTCGGGCTGCAGGAAGGCGCGGAACCGCGCGAGGTTGTCGGGCGGCCGCGGCACGCTCTGCGGCAATGGCGGCGGCGGCGCGGGCGGCTGCGGCGGTTCGCGGCGCTCGATCTCCGGCATGCGCGAGGGCGGCAGGCTCGCCAGCCGCTCATAGAGGTTGTCCGAGGTTTCGTTCATCTTCTCGGACAGCCACCAGTAGCCGAGGCCAAGGCCGAGGACGGCCAGGCAGATCGCGATCCAGGAGGGGATGCCCCGGCGCGGTCCGCGATGCGGCGCATCCACGCCGCGCCAGTGCGGCGAGAGCTCCCGCTCCCAGGCGCCGCGGAACTGCACGAGGAGCTGGTAGAGCCCTTCGCGGATGTGATCGAGATCCGAGGCACCGCGCGGCGTCAGCCGGAACTTGCCCTGCATGCCGAGCGAGAGCACGAAATAGCAGACCTCGAGCGCGTGCAGGTATTTCCCGGGTTCCTTCTGCATCGCCCCCAGGATGTCGAAGAAGCGCCCGCCGCCCACGACCTCCTGATGGAAGGTGGCGCAGAGGGTCCGCGTGGACCAGACGCTCTGCGCGCCCCACGGCGTCGCCAGCGCCACGTCGTCGAGAGCGGAGCAGAGCGCGTAATGCGCGGCGCGCATCTGCTCGGGCGGCACCTCGGCCTCGCGCGCATCCACCTCGAACTGCCGCAGCGCGCGGATGGCGCGTTCGCGCAGCTCGCTGGCATCGGGAACGCGAACGGCCCCGCCATGCGCGAGCCGGCCGATCAGGTCGAGGATCGGCGTCGCCGCGGCGACCAGGGGAGAGACGCCGACCTTCGGGATCTCGTCCGCCTCGCCCGCCAGGCGCTGCGCAGCTTCGCCCGCGA
>JAYRQX010000255.1:0-4066 GCA_041910415.1 Acetobacteraceae bacterium
CCCGCTGTGCCGGCAGGGGACGCGCTGCCGGTCCTGCCCTCTCGGGGCTTCCCGGACCGGGCCGCCCTGGCCGGGGCGGCGCGGCGGGGCGTGCGGCTCGTCGGCCTGCGCGATGTGCTGCCATGGCGACGGCCCCGTGGGGAGGATGGCGATGATCACGCGTGACTGGATCCGCATGATGGCGGCCTACAACAACAACATGAACCGCCGGATCTATCGCGCGGCGGCGGAAATTCCCGACGCCGATCGCCGCGCCGATCGCGGCGCTTTCTTCGGCTCGCTGCACGGCACGCTGAGCCATCTGCTCTGGGGCGATCACGCCTGGATGCAGCGCTTTGCCGGTTGGGAAAGGCTGCCAGGCAGTATTCCCGAGAGCCCGTACCTCTTCGATAGCTTCGAGACCATGCGCGCGCTCCGCGAGACGGCCGATTCCGGCATCGAATCCTGGGCCGCGACGGTCGAGGAGTCCTGGCTGCACGGCATGCTGACCTGGTCGAGCGGCACCAGCGGCGTCGTGCGGACGAAGCCCGTCTGGGTCACGGTCGTCCACTTCTTCAACCACCAGACCCATCATCGCGGCCAGGCGCATTGCCTGATCACGCAATCCGGCGTGACGCCCGCGGATACCGACCTGCCCTGGGTCGTCGATCTGGAAGCGCTTGGCATCCAGGCGCGGTGAGGCGCATTACTGTTCCATGACGGTCGTGGGGCCCGCAGCCCTTCCCGGCCGAACCAAGCCTGGCCGGGGGTGTCATGCCGAAGCACGTTGATCCCAACGATAATTTTGTGACTGACGATACCTATGCCGCTGGGCGCCAGGCCTTTGCCGAAGGGCGTTCGGTGCTGGAGAATCCGATGGGCCAGACCGGCGACTACGGCCGAGCCTGGTTCGCCGGCTGGCTCGACGCGCTCGCGGACCGGCTGACCGGCCATAACCGCGCCGCGGCGGCCTATGACGTGCTGTTGCGCGACGACCGCGCGGCGCCCTTCTGATCAGCGCCGCAGGAAGCCCGCGAGCCGGTCGAGAACCTGGCCCGGTGCTTCTTCCGCCAGGTAATGGCCGGAGGCGACGGAGCCGCCCGTGACCTCGCCCGACGCGTAGCCGCGCCAGATGGCGAGGGCATCGTACCAGGCCTCGATCTTTCCCTTGGCGCCCCAGAGCGCAAGCAGGGGGCAGGCGATCGTCTCGCCCGCCTCGCGACTCGCGCGGTCGTGTTCCAGGTCGATTGCCGTGGCGGCGCGGTAGTCTTCGCAGATCGCAGCGACGGTGCCGGGCAGGTGCAGCGCGGCCAGGTAGTCGGCGCGGGCGTCGGGGTGGAAGAAATCCTTGCCCTTCGGCTCGCGCGCGGTGTGCAGGTCGAACCAGTCCTCGACATTGCGCAGGATCATGCGCTCCGGCCGGTCATGCGGCTGGGCGAGCCAGTACCAGTGATAATAGCCGAGACCGAATTCCATGCCGGCACGCTCGAAGTGCTCGATGGTCGGGATGATGTCCATGACGCAGAGCCGTTCGACCGCCTGCGGGTGGTCCAGCACCAGGCGATGCGCGACGCGCGCGCCGCGGTCATGGGAGACGAGCTGGAAGCGGTCGAAGCCGAAGCCCCGCATCAGCGCGACCATGTCGGCCGCCATGGCGCGCTTCGCATAGGGTGCGTGATCGTCGGAGACCGGCGGCTTCGACGAGAAGCCATAGCCGCGCAGGTCAGGCGCGATCACCGTGAAGGTCTTCGCGAGGTCCGGCGCGACCCTGTGCCACATCGCATGGGTCTGCGGATTGCCGTGCAGCAGCAGCAGCGGCGGGCCTTTGCCGCCGCAGCGCAGGCGGATTCGATGCCCGTTCGCGTCACGCGTCTCCAGCGTGAACCCTTCGAAGAACATGGCTCCCTCCGACGGGGCGAGTGTTGACCGTCCCGCGCCGGCGCGCGAGCGTGCGGCCATCCTGCCACCTTTGAAGGAACGTCCCAACATGTCCGAAGACAGCGCCCTGTTCGACAAGGGTCTGCCGATCCGCCGCGAGGTGCTTGGCCCTGCATACGTCGATGCCTCGATGTCCAAGGCCGACGAGTTCATGATGTCCTTCCAGCGCGCGACGACCGCCTGGGCCTGGGGCTGGGCCTGGGGCGATCCGACGCTCGATCGCAAGACGCGCTCGATGCTGAACCTTGCCATGCTGACCGCGCTCGGCCGCACGCCGGAGATCAAGCTGCATGTGAAGGGCGCGCTGAACAACGGGCTGACGGTCGAGCAGATCAAGGCGACGCTGCTGCACGCCACGGCGTATTGCGGCATTCCCGCGGGCCTCGACGCCTTCAAGGCGGCGCATGAGGTGCTGGTCGCCGAAGGCGCGCTGCCGGGGAAGAAGTAAGGCCATGGCCGCCATCAAGCGCATCGCCTTCGCCGGCGTCGGCAACATGGGCTGGCCGATGGCGGCCAACCTCGTGAAGGCGGGCTTCGACGTCACCGCCTGCGACGCCGTGCCCGGCCGCGCCGACGCCTTCGCCGCCGAGGCCGGCGGCAGGGCCGCTGTCAGCCCCGCGGAGGCCGCGAAGGGCGCCGATTGCGTCATCATCATCGTGCCCACCAGCAAGCAGGTGGCCGAGGCGGTCGATGCGATGGCGCCGTCGCTCGCCAAGGGCATGCTGGTCATCGACATGACATCCGGTCAGCCGGGCCGCACGCGGGAGATCGCGACGACCCTCGCCGCGAAGGGCGTGGCGATGCTCGATTGCCCCGTCTCGGGCGGCGTGCCGCGCGCCAGGACCGGCCAGCTCGCCATCATGGCGGGCGGCGAGGAGGCCGATCTCGATCGCGCCGATCCGGTGCTGAAGGCGATGGGCACATCCATCCATCGCTGTGGGCCGATCGGCGCCGGGCAGGCGATGAAGGCGCTGAACAACCTCGTCTCCGCCGGCGGCTACCTGATCGGCATCGAGGCGCTGCTGATCGGCCAGCGCTTCGGCCTTGATCCCGCGAAGATGGTGGACGTGCTGAACGCGAGCACGGGGATGAACAACTCCACCCAGAAAAAATTCAAGGAATACGTGCTGTCCAGGCGCTTCGACGCGGGCTTCGGCCTCGACCTCATGGTCAAGGACCTCTCCATCGCGCTGGAAGTGGGCCGCGAGACGACGACGCCGACGCCCTTCGCGGCGCTGTGCCGGGAGATGTGGGCCTCGGCGGCGGCGCTGCTCGGGCCTGGCGCGGATCACACCGCGGTCGCGAAGCTCAGCGAACAGCTGTCGGGCACGGTGCTTGGGGGGAACAAGGAAGCATGACCTGGGAAGCCTACGCCATCCGCTACGGGCGGCATGAACGCACGGCGCAGACCAACCATCTGATGCCGCTCGCCGACCCGCATGAGGCAATGCCGCTCGACTACTTCATCTGGCTCCTGCGGGGGCCGGATGGACGCGAGATCGTGGTGGACACCGGCTTCGACGAGGCGACCGCCGAGAAGCGCGGGCGCAAGATCAATCGCACGGTGGCGAACGCGCTGCGGGCGATGGGGGCCGACCCCGACAGGATCCAGGACGTCATCGTCACGCACCTGCATTACGACCATGCCGGCAGCCTGCACCAATTCCCCGGCGCAAAATTCCATCTCCAGGAGAAGGAGATGCATTTCGCGGTCGGGCGGCACATGTGCACCCACTGCATCCGCCATCCCTTCGAGGCCGACCACGTGATCGCCATGGTCAAGGCGCTCTATGCGGACCGTGTCTGCTTCCATGACGGGGATGGGGAGGTGGCGCCGGGTGTCACCGTGCACCGCGTCGGCGGCCATTCCGACGGGCTGCAGGTGGTGCGGGTGGAGACGGCGCGCGGCCCGGTCGTCATCGCCTCGGACGCCATGCACTTCTATGCCAACGAGGCGACGGGCAATCCCTTCCCGATCATCTTCGACCTTGGCGCCATGACCCAGGGATGGAGGACGGCGAAGAAGCTCGCCGGCGGGGATGCGACGCGCGTGATCCCGGGGCATGATCCCGAGGTGCGGCGCCGCTTCCCCGGCGTGGCGGGGATGGAGGGCGAGGTCGTCGCCCTGCACCTGCCGCCGGTGGCCTGA
>JAYRQX010000256.1:0-1835 GCA_041910415.1 Acetobacteraceae bacterium
CCAGGGGTCCGTGCGGAGGTCGAAGAATTGCGGCGCCATGCCGCTGTAGTGGATGTATTTCAGCGAGCCCCGGCGCAGCATGAAGGCGCCGGTGATCGAGCCCACGGCATGGTATTCGCTCAGCACGTCGCGCGGATGCGTCAGGCCGTTCACGACATCGAACAGCGAATTGCCGGGCAGGTCGGCATCGTCCACATGCGGCGCCGCGCCCACGCCGGCGAGGATGGTCGGGAAGGCGTCCACCAGCGTCACCGGCTCGTGGCAGACATTGCCCGCGGGGATGTCCGGCCCGGCCATGATCAGCGGCACGGCGACCGAATCCTGGTACATGTTCGACTTGCCCCAGAGCCCGCGGCAGCCGAGGTTGTCGCCGTGGTCGGAGGTGTAGAGCACGCGCGTGCTCTCCATCAGCCCGGCCTCCTCCAGCGCGCGCGTGAGCCGGCCGATATTGTGGTCGAGGAAGCTGACCATGCCGAAATAGGCGGCGATGGCGCGGCGCAGCTTGGTCTCACTGTCGAACCCCTCATCGTAGCACTGCACGATGCGCATGGCGTCGAGGAAGGGGTGGTTCGGCCGCTCATTGGCGCCGTAGAGCAGCGGCAGCGGGACCTGGTCCTCGGGGTAGAGGTTGTACCATTCGGGCCGCGAGATCAGGGGGAAGTGCGGACAGACCAGGGAGACGAACAGCGTCCAGGGCTTGCCGCCGCGCTGGTCCGCGCGCGCCTTGATCCAGGCGACCGCCGCGTCGGTGATCGCCTCGTCGTAGTCCTGGTAGGTGGACTGGCCCGGCCCCGCCTCGGCCGCCAGCTTGAGCGCCTGCCTGGCCGGCCGCGCTTCCTTGCGCAGCAGGTGGGGCAGCATGCCGACGCCGCCGATGACATGCATCGGCAGGATCTCCTCGTCGAAGCCGTTGTCGTCATTGGTGCTGCGGAAATGCAGCTTGCCGATCGAGGTCACGGCGTGCCCGGCCTGGCGCAGACGGTGCCCCCAGCTTGGCACGGAGCCGTCATAGGGCATCGCGTTGTCCCAGAAGCGGATCTGGTGGACGTAGCGGCCGGTGGCGAAGCTGGCGCGGGACGGGACGCAGATCGGCGAGTTGCAGGCGGCATCGGAGAACCGCGTGCCGCGCGCGGCCAGCGCATCCATGTGCGGGGTCCGGATCATCGGGTGGCCGTGGCAGCCGAGCACGCGCGGATTGTGCTCGTCCGACATGATGACCAGCATGTTCGTCGGTGTCATGGCCGCACCCCTCTCCCGTTCCTTGGGCGAGGCTAGCCGCGCGGCCGGGCCCGGGCCATAACCGCGATTGCGCGATCCATTCCATCCTGGCATGACCCGCGCGGGAGGGGGCGGTGAACACCCGCGACATCGGGCATTTCCTGGCCGTGGCCGACAGCCGCACCCTGAGCGCGGCGGCGCAGCAGCTCCGCATCGCCCAGCCGACACTCACGAAGTCCATCGCCCGGCTGGAGCGCGCGCTTGGCGCGCGGCTGTTCGAGCAGACGGCCCGCGGCGTGTCGCTGACCGAGAGCGGCCAGGTCTTCGCCGCCCATGCGCGCGAACTCCATGCGCGGATCGAGGACACCACGGCGGCCATGCGCGACCTCCGCAGCGGCCAGGCCGGGGCGGTGCGCATCGGCGTCGGCATCGGCATTCCCCGGACGCTGCTGCGCGACGTGCTCCGCCCGCTGATGCGCGACGGCATGACGGTGGAGGTCATCGGCGGAACGCCCGCCACCTTCGCCACGCTGCTGCTGAACAACGAGATCGATTTCGCCGTCGCCGGCTCCGGCTATGGCGGGGCGCGGGGGCTGGTCTGGACGCCGCTGTTCCAC
>JAYRQX010000257.1:0-2069 GCA_041910415.1 Acetobacteraceae bacterium
CCGCGAGCGCCGCGTCGCGGTTCGCCAGCGCGGCGTCACGCTCGACCACGAGCGTCTCGCGGAACGCGGCGAGTTCCTCCAGATGCTCCTGGACGATGGGGCCGCGGGCCTGGAAGGGGCCGGGTTCCAGCGCCTCGATGGGCAGCGTCCGGGGCGGCGCGGTGGGGCCGGGGGCGGCGGGGCTGGCGGGCGCGATGTCGCCGATCAGGGCGGAGAGGCCCATGCCGAGCCGGGGCTTCTTGGGCGGCGTGCTCATCGGGCGGCTTCCCGTTGCAGGAGTTCGGCGGCGAGGCGCGTATAGGCCTCGGCCCCCGCGGAGCGCGGATCGTAGGTGAGGACGGGGAGGCCGTGGGACGGGGCCTCGGTGATGCGGATGTTGCGGGGGATGACGGTCTCGAACACCCGCTCGCCGAAGAAGGCGCGGACATCCTCGGCGACGAGTTCGGAGAGATTGTTTCGTTTATCAAACATGGTCAGGATGATGCCGTCCAGGGCGAGGCGCGGGTTGAGCGCCTTCTTCACGCGATCGACCGTGCGGGTGATCTGGCTGACGCCTTCGAGGGCGAAGAATTCTGTCTGCAGCGGGACGAGCACGGCGTGGGCGGCGACGAGGGCGTTCAGCGTGATGAGGCCGAGGGAGGGGGGGCAGTCGAGGAAGATGAAGTCGAGGGTGTCCACGACCTCGGCCGCGGCTTCGAGGGCCTGTTTCAGCCGGCGGTCGCGGTCGTCGAGGGCGACGAGCTCGACCTCGGCGCCGGCCAATTCCTGGTCGGCGGGGAGGATTTGCAGGTTCGGGACGCCGGTGTCGCGGATGAGGGCGGGGAGGGGGCGGTCCTCGATCAGGAGCGCGTAGGTGCCGGCGCCGCGCTCGTTGCGGGGGATGCCGAGGCCGGTGGAGGCGTTGCCCTGGGGGTCCAGGTCGATCAGGAGGACGCGCTTGCCGTGCTCGGACGCGAGCGCGGCGGCCAGGTTGATGGCGGTGGTGGTCTTGCCGACGCCGCCCTTCTGGTTGGCCAGCGCGATGATGCGGGGCTTCGCGCGGTCAGTCTGGGGCACGGCGGCGGATCTCGCTGAGGCGGAAGATGGTGGCGTGGGGGTCCGTTTTCGAGCGGAACCGTTCGACGGCCATGTGCCAGTGGGGGAGCGCGGCCGTCAATTCCTGCTCGGCGGAGCGGCCCTTGGGAAAGAGGGCGATGCCGGTGCCCTCCGCGGGGAGAAGGGCGTGGGCGTGGGCGAGGAGGGTGTGGAGGGGCGCGAGGGCGCGGGCGGTGATGCCGGCGAGGGTGCGGGGGAGGTGAGGGGCTGCGGCCTCGATCCGCTCGGGGTGGACGCGGACATGGCGAAGACCGAGGCGGGCGGCGGCGTCCACCAGAAAGGCTGCCTTGCGGCGGTCGGATTCGACCAGATGGACCGCGCGATCCGGTTGGACCGCGGCAATCACAAGGCCGGGCAAGCCACCGCCCGAGCCGAGATCAACGATCGGCCCTTCAGGCGGCAGCAGCGGCACCAATTGGAGGCTATCCTCGATATGCCTGGCTTCGATGCCCGCGGCGTCGCGATCGGCGACCAGATTGATGCGGGCGGTCCAGCGGACCAGCAGGTCGCGATAGGCGGCCAGGCGCTCCGCGGCCTGCGCATCGGGCGCGATGGGCGGCGGCTCGGCCGCGTCGGGGTGTTTCACGTGAAACGTCGCTCGGTCTGGCGCAGATGAAGTGCGAGCGCGGTGATGGCGGCGGGTGAAACGCCGCGCACGCGGGCGGCGGCGCCGAGTGTCGCCGGGCGGGCAGCGACCAGGCGCTGGCGCATTTCCGTCGAGAGACCGGCGACGGCCGCGAAGTCCACTTCGCCGGGAATGGCGACCTGCTCCTGCTTCTCCAGCCAGGTGCGCTCGGCTTCATGCCGGCCGAGGTAAGGGGCGTAGAGCGCCTCGGCCTCCAGCTGCGCCAGGACCGAGGCCGGGACATCATCAAGCCATGGGAAGGCCCGGGCCGCATCGGCTGCCGCGATGCCGGGCAGCCCCAGCACCTCCAGCACGCTCCGCCGTCGGCCATCCTGGTTCACCGCGATGC
>JAYRQX010000258.1:0-6720 GCA_041910415.1 Acetobacteraceae bacterium
CCAGCAGCAGCAGGGCCGGCGCGATGACGCGGATCACGCGTCGCGGTCCGCGACGAAGCGTTCGAGCCAGTGGATCGTGTAGTCGCCGGCCTGGAAATCCGCGGCGTCCATGACGCGCTGATGCAGCGGCAGGGTGGTGCGGATGCCCGCCACCACCATCTCGTTCAGCGCGCGCCGCATCCGCCCGATCGCCTGGGCACGCGTCGGCGCATGGACGATCAGCTTGGCGACCAGGCTGTCGTAGTGCGGCGGCACCGTGTAGCCGGAATAGAGCGCGCTATCGACGCGCACGCCGAGGCCGCCCGGGGCATGATAGGTGCCGACCTTGCCGGGCGAGGGTGCGAAGGTATCGGGATCCTCGGCCGTGATGCGGCATTCGATCGCGTGGCCGGCGAAGCGGATATCCGCCTGGCCGTAGCCCAGCGCCTCGCCGGCCGCGACGCGCAGCTGTTCCTTCACCAGGTCGATGCCGCAGACCATCTCGGTCACGGGGTGCTCGACCTGCAGGCGGGTGTTCATCTCGATGAAGGCGAACTGCCCGTCCTGCCAGAGGAATTCCAGCGTGCCCGCATTGCGGTAGCCGATCTGCGCCAGCGCCTTGGTCACCCGCGCGCCCAGCGCATCACGGTCGGCGGGCGTCAGGATCGGGCTGCCGGCTTCCTCGACCAGCTTCTGGTGCCGGCGCTGGAGCGAGCAGTCGCGCTCGCCGAAATGCACGACCTTGCCGTGGGTGTCGGCGAGGATCTGCAGCTCGATGTGCCGGGGACGGTCGAGATATTTCTCCATATAGACGCTGTCGTCGCCGAAGGCGGCCTTGGCCTCCGTGCGCGCGACGCGCCAGGCCTCCTCCAGCTCGTCCTCGCTGCGCGCGACCTTCATGCCGCGCCCGCCGCCGCCGGCGGCCGCCTTGATCAGCACGGGATACTGGATCGCGTTGGCGACCGCGCGCGCTTCCTCGAGGCTCGCCAGCGCGCCGTCGGAGCCCGGGACCAGCGGCACGCCCAGCTTGCGCATCGCGTCCTTGGCCGCGATCTTGTCGCCCATCAGGCGGATATGCTCGGCGGTCGGGCCGATGAAGGTCAGGCCATGCGCCTCGACCATCTCGGCGAAGCGCGCATTCTCCGACAGGAAGCCGTAGCCGGGATGGATCGCATCCGCCCCGGTGATCGTCGCCGCCGAAAGGATCGCGGCGACGTTCAGATAGGAATCGCGCGCCGCCGGCGGGCCGATGCAGACGCTCTCGTCGGCGAGCCGCACATGCATCGCGGTGGCGTCGGCGGTCGAGTGCACCGCGACCGTGCGGATGCCCATCTCCTGGCAGGCGCGATGGACGCGGAGCGCGATCTCGCCGCGGTTGGCGATCAGCACCTTCTGGAACATGCGGGCCATCGCCGCGCTTCGGTCCTATTCGATGATCAGGAGGGGCTCGCCGAATTCCACCGGCGTGCCGCTCTCGATCAGGATGCGCGTCACCGTGCCGGCGCGCGGGGCCTTGATCTGGTTGAAGGTCTTCATGGCCTCGATCAGCAGCAGCGTCTGGCCGGCGGCCACCTTGGCTCCCACCTGGATGAAGGGCGCGGCGCCGGGCTCGGGCTGGAGATAGGCGACGCCGACCATCGGGCTGGTGATGGCGCCGGGATGATCGGCCTCGGCGGCCGCGGCTTCGGCGGCAGGGGGCGCCACGGCCGCGGCCAGCGCAGCGGCGGGCGCGGCCACCACATGCGTCGCGGCGACGGTCGTCACCTGGCGCACCACGCGCAGCCGTGCGTCCTTCTCGACCAGCTCGATCTCCGAGAGGTCGGTCTCGCGCAGGATTTTCGCCAGCTCGCGGATCGCGTCGGCGTCGAAGCGGATGCCTGCGGCCATCAGTCGGTGTCCTCCGCCACCAGCTCCGCCATGGCCCGGATCGCATGCGCGTAGCCCGAGACGCCGAGGCCGCAGATGACGCCCACGGCGGCCTTGGAGACGAAGCTGTGATGCCGGAATTCCTCCCGGCGGTGGATGTTGGTGATGTGGACCTCGATCACCGGCAGCTCGACGGCGAGCAGCGCGTCCATGAGGCCGATGGAGGTGGTGGTGTAGCCCGCGGGGTTGATGACGATCCCGGCCGCCCGGCCGCGGCATTCCTGCACCCAGGTGATCAGCTCGCCCTCGCCATTGGTCTGGCGGAAATCGATGGCGAGCCCCATCTCCTCGGCCGTCTCGGCGCACAGCGCCTCGACGTCGTCGAGCGTCGCGGTCCCGTATTTCTCGGGTTCGCGCAGGCCGAGCATGTTCAGGTTCGGGCCGTTCAGCACGGCGATCAGGGGCGGGGTCAAGGCCGAGTCCCGTGGTTTTGGACGTGGGGAGCGGGCTAGCACGGGGGGAATCGGGGGGGCAAGGGAGAGGCGAGGCCTGGCCGGGACGGCCGGCCGGTCGAGAAGGGCAGGGCGCGTGCTCGATGCCGGCAGGCCCGCATTGCGGTGATGCCCTCGAATGCCTATTTCAGATCCTTAGAAAGGGATGCTGCTGATGCAGATCAGACCGAACAGAACCCTTTTGGAAGGCCAGGTGCGTCGCATACGGCCGGCGCCGGACGGATGGGGCGCCGATATCGAGTTTGCCGTGGACCGAAGCAGCCTGGCCGAAGGGTTCCCCGATTTCCTGCACGCATCGCCAGGACAGGTGGTGACCATCTTCGCGGCCGAGCCCGACCAACTCCGGCCCGGCGCCCGCTATGCCGTGACCGCCTGCGTGCGCGGCGGCCCTTCCGGGGAGCGCATCGTTCTCGAAGCAGCGGAAGCGCAGGCTGGCTGAAAGCCTGTGCGATCCTGCTGCTTCCCTCGTCCATGCGAAGGGCGGGCCGTTTGCGGCCCTGCGCCCGTTCAGACCTTGACCGACGCCTTCACGACCCCGCCTGACATCGCAATGCCCGTGATGGCGATTCCGGTTGCCGTGCCGTCGTTCTTGCGCAGGTGCGGATGCGTGCTGCTGTCCTTCACCGAGGTCACGCCGCCCGATCCGGGAAAGAGGTCCCCGGCATTACCGCTGTTCTTGTTGAATTCGAGCTCGCGCTTGCCGTCCGCCTGCACGAGCGCGACCATGTAGGCGAGCGGGTTCGTGTTGTCGGATTGTGTCTCGTCCACGTGCCAGACAGCGAGGCCGCTACCGGGCAGCCCGGCATCGCGGCCTGACTTCTGCCGATTCTCGATCAGGAAGTACTCCTTCGAAGGCTTTCCCCCCGTCCACAGCCGGTAGCAGGCGGTCGGGTCCGCCTCCAGCGAATTGAGCGTGATCCCTGCGGCCTTGGTGACATTCTGCGGTCGGACCCAGCCCAGCTTGGCCAGGCACCATGCGGACATGCGCGCCGGCTTGTTGCCGGCGCCATTCCATGATCCGCCCGCCATGAGACACCAATCTCCGATCCCTCCGCTGCGGTAGGTGGTGTCGTAGAGATCGGGCAGGCCAAGGAAATGGCCGAATTCGTGTGAGAAGACCCCAAGCCGGCCATCTTCCGGCGCTGTGAAATAGGCATAGGCCTTCACGCCATTGTTCGAGAAGGTGCGCGGCAAGGTCCACTTGTGGGACCAGATCATGTCCTTGCGCTTGGCCGGGTCCGGCTCGGCTTCGGCACCCCCACCGGCATGAACCAGGAACAGGCCATCCACGAAGCCGTCGCCATTGAGGTCGAAGGGCGCCAAACTATTCTGCGCGCAATAGGTCTGGAGCACTTCCTGAAGAAGTCCCGGGGTGTTCCTGGGGAAGCCCCGCTCGTCCGTCCCGCTCTTGCCGGCAGTATAGTAGGTGTAGGGATGCTTGGCGCGGATCCAGTCGGTGACGACGCCGGTCACCTTCAGCTTCCTATACGAAAGCTCGTTGTAGAAGCTGTGCATTGAACCTGAGTACGTTGGATCGAACAGCAGCTTCTCGTAGTGGCTGCGGCTGGTGGCGCCCGGATTGTCGCTGAAATCGACGAGAAGGACCAAGCAGTTCAGTGTCAGCGGACCCGATGGCGGAGCGAGTGCAAAACGCTGAGTTGGCGCAAGTCGCGCCCGGGACATAGCCGGGCTCGCCCCCTCGCCCGTGTCTTCCTCGGGTGGATATATCAGGCCGTCGTTGAAGCCGCTCCGCGACACGGCTGGGATGCCGATCAGGCCCGACCGCGTGGCCAGCCTTGCGTCCGCTACCGAGAGAATGCGGCTCGCCGCGATCTCCGAGCGAATGCTGGCGAGGACCTTGGGATGGGCCACGCAGGCGGTAGGGCCATCCGCGTAGAGCCCGACCGGGCCGACACAGCCACAGGACATTGCTAGTCGTGACACCATGCCCTCCTGGTGAACTGATGGAGAGATCGTATTCAACCCGATGTCGCCAGTAAACCAAAGATTGAACATCACGTGCTGACTTTCCTCACCGGGCGCTAAACTAGTAAGGTTTTCTTGTGGTGCCGGATTCTGCCTTTCGGTCACTGCGCGAGGCGACGAACCAATCGCCCGCCTTGCCCCGCGCGACCATCGCCGCCAGATTCCCCGCATGCCCGACCCCATCGCCATCACGGTCAACGGAGAGACCCGCCGCCTGCCTGCCGGCGCCACCGTCGCGGCATTGCTGGCGGCGATCGGGCTCGACCAGCGCAAGGTGGCGGTGGAGCGGAACGAGGAGATCGTGCCCCGTTCCACCTACGGCGCCGTCGCCCTGCACCCCGGCGACGCGATCGAGATCGTGCATTTCATTGGTGGAGGCTGACGCCCATGGACGGGATCGTGAACAGCTCTGCCGGGAACGACGCCTGGGAAGTCGCCGGACGGCGCTTCACCTCGCGCCTCATCGTCGGCACCGGCCGCTACAAGGACCTGCCCGAGACCGCCGCGGCCATCGAGGCGAGCGGCGCCGAGATCGTCACCGTCGCGGTGCGGCGCGTGAACATCGGCGATCCCAGCGCGCCGATGCTGCAGGATTATGTCCCGCCCACGAAATACACCTACCTGCCCAACACCGCGGGCTGCCACACGGCCAGGGACGCCGTCCGCACGCTGCGCCTGGCGCGCGAGGCCGGGGGGTGGAACCTGGTGAAGCTGGAGGTCCTGGGGCCGCCGCCCTTCCTCTACCCCGACATGCCCGCGACCCTCGAAGCCGCCGCGGCGCTGATCAAGGACGGGTTCGAGGTGATGGTCTACTGCGCCGACGATCCCATCCAGGCCAAGCGGCTCGAGGAGATGGGCTGCGTCGCGGTGATGCCCCTCGGCGCCCCGATCGGCTCGGGCCTTGGCATCGTGAATCCCTTCATGATCCGCGCCATCATCGAACAGGCCAAGGTGCCGGTGCTGGTGGATGCGGGCGTGGGCACGGCGTCGGACGCGGCGCTCGCCATGGAGCTCGGCTGCGACGCGGTGCTGATGAACAGCGCCATCGCCCATGCGCAGCACCCCGTCGTCATGGCGCGCGCCATGAAGGCGGCGGTCGAGGCCGGGCGGCTCGCCCACCTGGCCGGCCGCATGCCGCGCAAGGCTGCCGCCGATCCGTCGAGCCCGCTGCATGCGGGGTTGATCCGCTAGAGGATCCCGATCGGATGGAATCGCCTGATCGGGTCAGGATGCCCGCAAAAAAACAAGAGCCTGGAGCGGAAGCCGCGAGCCCTCGCGAACGGATTTCGCCCCAGCTCCCTCACCCACCAACCGCAACCGCCGGGAACAACCCATGAGACGCAGCCTGCTGCTCGCCACCCTCGCCATCTGCTCGGCAGGGCTCGCCTTCGCGCAGAAGGGTCCGACGCCCCCCGCCGGCCCGAACGTCACCGCGCCGGCCCGCTACGCCACGGTGCAGCTGACCGAAGGCTTCATGCCCGACCCGCACGAGACCCGCGTCCAGGCCGGCGGCGAGCTCGATGCCGCCACGGCCAATCTCGGCCCGGCCTGCGTCGGCTGGATCGATGCGACGCGGGCGGACGTGACGCTGAACTACCGGGCCGGCCGCTACCCGCTCTATCTCTCCGCGGCCTCGCGCGCCGACACCACGCTGGTCGTGCGCGACCCCTCCGGCAACTGGCTCTGCAACGACGACATGGAGGGGCTGAATCCCGGGATCGTGATCCAGCAGCCGGCCTCCGGCGAGTACCGCATCTGGGTCGGCACGCTGGATCGCGTGCCGCCCGAACCCGCGCTCCTGCGCATCTCCGAAATCCCGCCCGGCTCCCGGCAGGGCCAGGGCCAGGGCGGCGGCCAGCAGCCCGACATCACGGCGCCGGCGCGCTATGCCACCGTGCAGCTGACCGCCGGCTTCATGCCCGACCCGCACGAGACCCGCGTGGAGGCTGGCGGCGAGCTCGACGCCGCGGGCCTCGGTGGGGAATGCGTGGGCTGGATCGACGCGACGCGGGCCGATGTGGTGCTGACCTACACCTCCGGCCGCTTCCCGCTCTATCTCTCCGCGACCTCCCCCGCCGACACGACCATCGTGGTGCGCGGCCCCTCCGGCCGCTGGCTGTGCAACGACGACATGGTCGGGCTCGACCCCGGCGTCGTGATCCAGAACCCGGCCTCGGGCGAATACCGCATCTGGGTCGGCACGCTGGACCGCGGCCCGCCGCAGGGGGCGACGCTGCGCATCTCGGAGCTTCCGCCGGCGCGGTGACGCCGGGGGGTCCCGGGATCCAGCACCGCGCAGGCGGCGGAAGAACCGTATCGCGTGCAGGCGGCGAATGCGGCCTGCGCGTCCTGCCTTCGGCGCGACGTCGCGCAACGC
>JAYRQX010000259.1:0-4621 GCA_041910415.1 Acetobacteraceae bacterium
GCGCGGCGTTCCGGTGCGGGCTGCAGCGCGTAGAACCGCTCCACCGCCGCCTGCAGCCGCGGCTCAAGCGCGGCGCGCTGGCCATCCATGCAGGAGCGGATCACCGCCGCGTCGCGCGATGGGCCGATACAGCCGGTCAGGTTGCGAGCGACCTGCTGCGCGAGATCCAGCGCCTGTGGCGCCGGACGCTGCGGCGGGCGCTGCTGCTGCGCGGCGGCAAGCGCCGGCAGCAGCAGGCCGAAGGCGACAAGCGCCGCGCGCATCACGGGCAGGGCACCGTCTTTTGCGCCATCTCGCCCAGGCCCTGGATGCCGAGGCGCATGGTCTGCCCGGCCTTGAGGAAGACCGGCGTCGGCTTCTTGCCGAGGCCGACGCCCGGCGGCGTGCCGGTGAAGATCACGTCGCCCGGGTGCAGCGTGATGCACTGGCTGACATAGGCGATGATCTGCTTGACGCTGAAGATCATGGTGCGCGTGGAGCCATCCTGCTGCCGCACGCCATCCACGTCGCAGAACATCGAAAGGTTCTGCGGGTCCGCCACCTCGTCCTTCGTGACCAGCCACGGGCCGAGCGGGCCGAAGGTATCGAAACCCTTGCCCTTGTCCCAGGTCATGCCGCGCTCGGACTGCCATTCGCGCTCGGAGACGTCGTTGCCGATGGCGTAGCCGGCGACGTGGTCCAGCGCGTTCTCTTCCGAGACGTATTTCGCCCTGGTGCCGATGATGACGGCGAGCTCGCATTCCCAGTCGGTCTTCACGGAGCCGCGGGGGATGATGACGTCGTCATTCGGGCCGCTGAGCGCGCCGAGCGATTTCAGGAAGACGATCGGCTCCTTCGGCACGGGCGCGCCGGTCTCGGCCGCGTGGTCGGCGTAGTTCAGGCCGATGCAGACCAGGTTCTTCATGCCGGACACGGGGGGCCCGAGACGCGGATGGCCATCCACCTTCGGCAGCGCGTTGGGATCGACCGATGCGATCTTCGCGAGACCGTTCGGCGACAGCGCGTCGCCGGCGAGATCGGGGATCAGCCCGGAGAGGTCGCGGATCGTGCCGGCGGCATCGAGCAGGCCGGGCTTTTCCTTGCCGGCGGGGCCGTAGCGGAGGAGCTTCATGGTTCGTCGTTCCTTGTGGAAGGGTGTTCGTTACAGCGTCCAGCCGCCATCGATGACAATGGCCTGGCCAGTCACAAAAGTACTCTCGGGCGCGGCAAGATAGACGACGAGCGCCGCCATCTCCTCGGCCGTCGCGAGGCGGCCCATCGCCTGGCGGGCGACGAAGGCGGCGCGGGCCTGCTCGATGCCGCCGGCCGCCGCGGCGTTGGTGGCGATGCGGTCATGCAGGGATGGCGTGTCCACCGTGCCCGGGCAGAGGCAATTGCAGCGGATGCCCTTGGACACGTAGTCCACCGCGATCGACTTCGTCAGTCCGATCACCGCGGCTTTCGTCGTCCCGTAGAGGAACCGGTTCGGCGCACCCTTCACCGACGAACACGCGGACGACATGTTCACCACGCTGCCGCCGCCGCGCCCGACCATGCCGGGCAGCGCGGCGCGCGCGGTGCGCCACATCGCGCGCACATTGAGCGCGAAGGCGACATCCCATTCGTCATTCGTGCAGGTCTCGATGCTGTTCTGGTGCACGAACCCCGCGCAGTTGAACAGCACGTCGAGCGGGCCGGCTTCCTGGAACGCCGCTTCCACCGCCGCGTCGTCCAGCACATCCAGCGCGCGGGTCGTGATGCCGTGGCCGGACAATCCCGCCAGCTTCTCCGCATCGCGGTCGGTCGCGATGACCTCGCCGCCCTCGGCCGCCATGGCGATGGCGCTGGCGCGGCCGATGCCCTGGCCGGCGGCCGTCACGAAACATCTCTTGCCTGCGAGCCGGCCGGCCATATGTCTCTCCTCCCGAAACGGGGCGCCATCATCACGGGGCCGCCCCCGCCGTCAATCGTCCCCCTGCCCGATCACGATCCCGCGGGCGGCGCGAAGAGAAGGATTTCCCCCATGGCGGGCGAAAGACGACTGCATCTTGGCGCCTTCATGCGCCCGATCTCCATCCACACCGGCGCCTGGCGCTGGCCGGGCGCCTGGGCGGATGCGAATTTCTCGTTCCCACGAATAAAACACCTGATCCGGCGGCTGGAATCCGCGAAGTTCGACGCCTTCTTCATGGCCGACCACCTCGCGCTGCTGAACATGCCGATCGAGGCGCTGCGGCGGTCCCACACCGTCACCAGCTTCGACCCGCTGACCCTGCTGCCGGCGCTGGCCGCGGTGACGGAGCGGATCGGGCTGATCGCAACGGCATCGACCACCTACAACGACCCCTACCATGTCGCGCGGAAATTCGCCTCGCTCGACCACATCTCGAACGGTCGCGCGGGATGGAACCTGGTGACGACGGCGAACCCGGATGCGGCGGGCAATTTCGGCCATGACGAGCACAGGGCGCATGGCGAACGCTACAGGCGCGCGCGAGAGTTCTTCGATGTCGTCACCGGCCTGTGGGACAGCTTCGCCGACGACGCTTTTGTTCGTGACCAGGAGAGCGGAATTTTCTGGAAGCCGGAGCGCATGCATGTGCTGAACCATGTGGGCGAGGAGCTGAAGGTGCGCGGCCCGCTGAACGTCGCGCGGCCGGTGCAGGGCTGGCCGGTGATCGTGCAGGCGGGCGCATCGGATGCCGGGCGGCAGATCGCCGCCGAGACGGCCGAGATGGTCTTCGCCGCCGGCGGCCCGATCGCCGATGCGCAGGCCTTCTATGCCGATGTGAAAACCCGCACGGCCAAGGCCGGTCGCGATCCCGAGGGAATAAAAATCCTGCCGGGATGTCTGGTGGTGGTGGGCGAGACGGTGGAGGAAGCGCGCGCGAAACGCGCGAAGCTGGACAGTCTGGTGCACTATGAAAGCGCCATCGGCTCGCTCTCCATCGCGCTGGGTGCCGATGCCCGCGCCTTCGACCCCGATGGCCCACTCCCAGAAATTCCGGAAACGGAGGCGAGCAAGAGCGGGCGGGAACGCGCGATCAACCTGGCGAAGCGGGAGGGGCTGACGGTGCGCCAGCTCGCGCAGCGCCTCGGCGGCTATGCGGGCGCGGCCATGGTGGGCACGCCGAAGACGATCGCGGACGAGATGCAGCTCTGGCTCGAAACCCGTGCCTGCGATGGCTTCAACATCATGTTCCCCCATGTGCCGGAAGGGCTCGACGATTTCGTGGACCAGGTGGTGCCGGAACTCCAGGCGCGCGGCCTGTTCCGGCGCGACTACGAAGGGGCGACGCTGCGCGACCATCTCGGCCTCAGGCGCCCCGCCAACCGCTTCTTCCCGTGATGCGGGCCTGGTGAAACACATCATACCCGCCGGGGCGGGAGTGCGCGCAGATCGGGGTGCCTGAAGAAAAGGGACGCCCGTCATGATGCCATCGCCCGGTCGCATCTGCCGCACCGTTCTCCCGGTGCTGGCCCTTGCCGCCATTGCCGCGGGCGCCCCGCCCGTGGACGGCACGCGCGACACCCCCGCCTGCGCGCAGGCCGCGACGCCCATCGAGCGCAGCATCTGCGCGGATCCGGAGCTCGCGGCGCTCGACCGGCAGATCGCCGCACTCGACCAGACCCTGTCGCGCGCGCCCTGGCGCGCCTCGTACCGGCGGGCGCAGCAGGACTGGCGGCAGGCGCTCGGCCTGCACGGGACCAACCGCACCGATCTGCGCCAGGACATGCAGCAGCGTCTCGCCGCGATGCGGCGCGACCAGGGGCTGTTGCAGAACGGCACCTACGACAATGTCGAGGAAGCCCAGCTCCGCCGCAGCTGCCTGGGCCTGCCGGCGAGCGACGACAGCCCCGCGGTGGTGCGGCGGCCGTGCCGCGTCGCGGAGTTCGGCACGCTCGGCCAGGTGGACGGCGTCGCCTACCGCTTCCTGCGCTACGCCTATCCGACCCCGCGCAACAGCGACCTGCCCGATGAATCGGCGCTGGTCATCCTGCGCGCGGGCACCACGCCGTCAACCTGGACCGTCGAGGTCGCCGAGCGCCTGTTCGAGACCACCTGCGGCAATCCGCGCCTGGTCAACCAGCCCGGCGGCGCGATCCTGCAACTGCCCTGCACGGAGAATGGCAGCGCGGCCTTCGGCGAGGAGTTCGCCTATCGCCGGGATGGCGCGGCCGACGCGCGCGGCTGGCGTCCGCTCGACACGGCGGCCTGGACCGCCGAGCTGGATGCGCGCCTGCCGCGCGGCATGACCGTGCTGCGGGGAATCCTGCCGGATTACGAGCGCATGGGCGCGACCTTCTCGCTCTGGCGGGAGGGCGTGGACCCGAATTGCTGCCCGACCGGCGGGCGGGGCGAGGTGCGGTTCGGCTGGGATGGCGACCGGCTGGTGCTGCGCGACGCGCAGTTCCGCCTTGGCCGCAACGAGGTGCCGCGCAGCCGCTGATCCCCGGCAGGATCGCGCGGCGCGGCGTGGCGTGGCATGAGGGCGGGATGAGCGCCGCGCTCCTCCTCGTCCTCGCCATGCTGGGCGCCTGCATCGTCATGTTCGCGGCCAACCGGCCGCGCATGGACGTGGTGGGGCTGATCGTCATCGCCGCCCTGCCGCTGACCGGGGTGATCAGCTTCCAGGACGCC
>JAYRQX010000260.1:0-2337 GCA_041910415.1 Acetobacteraceae bacterium
TACGCAGCAGGATGCGCCGGCTGTTTTCGACGACATGGTGGTTCGTCATCACCTGGCCCGGCGCCACGATGAAGCCCGTCCCCGTCGCGACGCGCGCGCCGGGGTTGGGCTGGACGGTGCCCGGCACGGGCGGGCGCGGGCTGGCGGCGACCGGGCTGGGTGGCAGGGGCGGCGGCTTTTCCGTGGGCGGCGCCGGCGCGGTCTGGCTTGCCGCGGCGGTCGCCGGCGCCTGCGGCGCGGCGGGCAGCGCTGCTTCCACGGTGCGGGTCGTGCAGATGTCCTGGTCGCGGATGATCAGCTCGCGCCCGTCGCTCAGCACCAGGCGCAGGTTGAACTGGCAGCCCGCGGATTCCGCGGCGCGGAGCGGATAGGCCAGGCCGGGCGCCAGCGGCCCGCGCGTGAGCAGGTTCGGCCCCCAGTCCTCGCGCGAGGCGCGCACGGCATGCAGCGCCGTGACGGCGAACTCGGTCCGGTTGACCACCCGGAACGGCAAGTTCTGTGCCAGGGCCACGGGGGCCAGGGACGCGGTCAGAACAACAAATACAGCGAGTCGGCGCATGGGACGCAGCATGTCGGCAGTGCGGGGTCGAAAGTCAACACGAAATTGTGAATATCACCGCAGGATTTCGTCAGACCTTGCGCTGCCTCAAGGACAAGGACGGCAACTTGACCTTCCCATGGAGGGAAACCCCAGATGAGGTGCCGCACAGACGGACCGCGGACCATGCCAGAAGCACCGATCACCTCCACGCGCCTTTCCCTGTCCATCGAGGGCATGACCTGCGCCACCTGCGCCGGCCGGGTGGAGCGCGCACTCTCCGCCGTGCCCGGGGTGGCCGCGGCCAGCGTGAATTTCGCGACGGGCCGCGCCGATGTCTCGGGCACCGCGGACCTGGCGGTGCTGAGCGGCGCGGTGACGGACGCCGGCTATGCGGTGTCCGAGGAGACCCACCGGCTTCGCATCGGCGGCATGACCTGCGCGAGTTGCGTGGGCCGCGTGGAACGTGCGCTGCGCGCCGTGCCGGGGGTGCTGGACGCGCAGGTGAACCTGGCGGACGAGACGGCGCGGGTGCGCACCCTCGCCGGCACGGGCGAGGCGGCACTCGCCGCCGCGGTGTCGGAAGCGGGCTACGAGGTTCTCGCCGCCGAAGCGGAGGAAGGTGCGGAGGCTGCGGCGCTGCGGCGCGAATGGCGGGACCTCGGCATCGCCGCGGTGCTGACCGCGCCCTTCCTGGTCGGCATGGTCGGCATGGCCTTCGGGCGGGACTGGATGCCTGATGGCTGGGTGCAGTTCGCGCTGGCGACGCCGGTGCAGTTCTGGCTCGGCGCGCGCTTCTTCCGGGCCGGCTGGGCGGCGCTGAAGGCGCGGACCGGCAACATGGACCAGTTGGTGGCACTCGGCACCACCGCGGCCTGGGCGCTGTCGGTCTGGCAACTGCTGACGGCCGATCCGCATCACGGCGCGCATCATCTCTATTTCGAGGCCGGCGCCGTCGTCGTCTTCTTCGTGCTCGTCGGCCGCACCCTGGAAGCACGCGCCAAGCGCGCCACGGGGGCGGCGATCCGCGCGCTGCTGGAGTTGCGCCCGCGCACGGCGCGGCGGCTGCGCGACGGGCGCGAGGAAGAGGTCCCCTCCGCCGCGCTGGCGCCGGGCGACCTGGTGGTGGTGCGGCCCGGCGAGCGCATCGCCGTGGACGGCATCGTGCGCGAGGGCGAATCGGGTGTGGACGAGAGCGCCCTGACCGGCGAGAGCCGGCCGGTCGAGAAGGGGCCGGGCGCCAAGGTCTCCACCGGCACGGTCGCGCTGGACGGGCGGCTGGTGATCGCGGCCGAGGCGGTGGGCGAGCAGACCGTGCTGGCCCGCGTCGCGGCGCTGGTGGCCGCCGCGCAGGCCTCCCGCGCGCCGGTGCAGAAGCTCGTGGACCGCGTCGCCGCCGTCTTCGTGCCTGTTGTCATCGGCATCGCGCTGCTGGCCTTCCTGGGCTCGCTTGCCTTCGGGTTGGGCTTCGAGACGGCGGTGCTGCGCGCCGTCGCGGTGCTGGTCATCGCCTGCCCCTGCGCGCTCGGCCTGGCGACGCCGGCGGCCATCATGGCGGGCACCGGGGCCGCGGCGCGCGCGGGCATCCTGATCCGCGACGCCGAGGTGATCGAGCGCGCCGGCGCCATCACCCGCGTCGCCTTCGACAAGACCGGCACGCTCACCGTTGGCCAGCCGCGCCTGCTGGCGCTGCTGCCGGCAGCGGGCGTCGACGAAGCCGCCGCGCTGCGAACCGCCGCCCGGCTGCAAAGCGGCAGCGAACACCCGCTGGCGCGCGCCGTGCTGGCGCTGGCTGGCGA
>JAYRQX010000261.1:0-2832 GCA_041910415.1 Acetobacteraceae bacterium
CTTCGCGATCCTGCTGCAATATCCCGGCACCACGGGCGAGGTGCGCGACCTGACGGCCGAGATCGCCGCGGCGCATGGCGTGGGCGCGCTGGCGATCGTCGCCGCCGATCCGCTGTCGCTCGCGCTCCTGAAGCCGCCGGGCGAGATGGGCGCGGATGTCGTCATCGGCTCCGCCCAGCGCTTCGGCGTGCCGATGGGCTATGGCGGGCCGCACGCCGCCTTCATGGCGGTGAAGGACTCGGTCAAACGCCTGATGCCGGGGCGGCTGGTCGGCGTGTCCGTGGACGCGGCGGGCGCGCCGGCCATGCGCCTCGCCCTGCAGACGCGCGAACAGCACATCCGGCGCGAGAAGGCGACGTCCAACATCTGCACCGCGCAGGTGCTGCTCGCCGTCATGGCCAGCATGTACGCGGTGTGGCACGGGCCGGAGGGGCTGAAGCGTATCGCAAGCCGCGTGCGGCTGCAGGCGCGGCTGCTGGGCGACGCGGCGAGGAAGGCCGGCCTCGCGCTGCGGCACGAGGGCTTCTTCGACACCATCGCCATCGAGGCCGGCGCGAAGGCCGATGCGCTGATGGCGTCCGCGTTGAAGCGCGGCTTCAATCTGCGGCGTGTCGATGCGGGCTGCGTCGCGCTGTCCACCGACGAGACGGTGACGCGCGCGGAGCTGACGGCGTTGTGCGCGGCGGTCGGCGAGGCGGCGGGCAGGGCGGCCCCGGTGCTCGAGGCGCTCTCGCCTGCCGGCGACTTGCCGGAATCGCTGCGGCGCGGCTCCGCCTTCTGCACGGCGGCCGTCTTCAACAGCCATCATTCGGAGCATGCGATGCTCCGCTACATGAAGGGGCTGGAGGACAAGGACGTCGCGCTGAACCGCAGCATGATCGCGCTCGGCTCCTGCACCATGAAGCTGAACGCGACGGCGGAGATGATCCCGATCACCTTCCCCGGTTTTTCGACCCTGCATCCCTTCGCGCCCATCGATCAGGCGCAGGGCTACCTGGCCATGATCCGGCGGCTGGAGAGCTGGCTCGCCACGGTCACGGGCTTCGCGGGCGTGTCCCTGCAACCGAACGCCGGCAGCCAGGGCGAATATGCCGGGCTGCTCGCCATCCGCGGCTACCACCAGGCGCGCGGCGAAGGGCATCGCGACATCTGCCTGATCCCGTCGAGCGCACACGGCACCAATCCGGCCTCCGCGGCGATGGCGGGGATGAAGGTTGTCGTCGTGGCCTGCGACCGCATGGGCAATGTCGATCTCGACGATTTGCGCGCGAAGGTGGAGCAGCATGCGGACAAGCTGTCCGCGCTGATGATCACCTATCCGTCCACGCATGGCGTGTTCGAGGAAGCGATCCGCGAGATCTGCACGCTCATCCATGGCCGGGGCGGGCAGGTCTACATGGACGGCGCGAACATGAACGCGCAGGTCGGCCTGACCAGCCCGGGCTCGATCGGCGCCGATGTGTGCCACCTGAACCTGCACAAGACCTTCTGCATTCCGCATGGCGGCGGCGGGCCGGGTGTCGGGCCCATCGGCGTCGCCGCGCATCTGGTGCCGCATCTGCCGAACCATCCGCTGCTGGCCGAGGCCGGTCCCGCCACGGGGCCGGGGCCGGTCAGCGCGGCGCCCTTCGGCAGCGCCTCCATCGTGCCCATCAGCTACGCCTATATCCGCATGATGGGCGCGGACGGTCTGACGAAGGCGACGCAGGTCGCGATCCTGTCCGCGAACTACATCGCCAGGCGCCTCGATGGCCATTTCCCCGTGCTCTACAAGGGCGCGCGCGGGATGGTGGCGCATGAGTGCATCCTGGACTGCCGCGGCTTCCAGCAGGGCGGCGGCGTGCTGGTCGAGGACATCGCCAAGCGCCTGCAGGATTACGGCTTCCACGCGCCGACCATGTCCTGGCCCGTGGCCGGCACGCTGATGGTGGAACCCACGGAGAGCGAGCCCAAGGACGAGCTCGACCGCTTCATTGACACCATGATCGCCATCCGCGCCGAAATCCGCGCGGTGGAGCAGGGGCGGATGGACAAAGTGGACAACCCGCTCAAGAACGCCCCGCACACCGCGGCCGAGATCACGGCGGATTCCTGGCCGCACCCCTATTCGCGCAAGGAAGCCGCCTTCCCCCTGCCATGGGTCGCGGCGAGAAAATACTGGCCGCCGGTGAAGCGCGTGGACAATGTCTATGGCGACCGCAACCTGGTGTGCAGCTGCGCGCCGCTGGAAGCCTATACGCAGCAGCAGATGGCGGCGGAATAGGCAGACCGTGTTTCGGATGGCGTGATCCGTCCTTGACAGCCCTCCGGGTGCGGCGGAGCGTTGCGGCTCCGTCGCATGCCGAGGGTCCCATGCTGAAGCGCAGCCTTCTCTCCGCCATCGCCCTGTCCGTGCTGCTCGTCACAGGCGCGCCGGCGCAGGACTCGGATCATCCGCAGAACCGGCCGATGGTGGTCGGCTCCGATTTCGGCGTGGCCCCCTGGATGATGCGCGGCGCCAGTGGCCCCGAAGGCTTCGGCGTGGACCTGATGAACGAGATCGCGCGCCGCCTTGGCCGGCCGGGCGTGGAAATCGTGGACATCAACTTCTCCGGCCTCTTCGCCGCGCTGTTCGCCCGGCGCTTCGAGTTCACGGCGAACCCCTTGAACATCACCGAGGAGCGTGCGCAGCGCATGCTCTACACCGAGCCCTTCTTCGCCACCGGCAACGGCTTCATCACCCGCCGCGGCGAGACCATGGCGAACCTGGAGGCGCTGCGCGGCCGCGCCATCGCCGTCAACCGCGGCACCATCAGCGACACCTGGGCGACCGCGAATGCGGAACGCTACGGC
>JAYRQX010000262.1:0-3460 GCA_041910415.1 Acetobacteraceae bacterium
CCGCCGCCACCGCTCGCGCGGCCGCCTCGTTGCTCGCGGGCGTGCGCGCCGCGCGCTTCAGCCAGGTCACGGCCATGGCGGGCTCCCTAGCGTGCGTTGGCGAAGGCACTCAGGCGCTGATCGTCGGCGATGCGCTTGAGGTATTCGTCGGTGAGGAATCTCCGCGTCTCCGGCACCTGCTGCAGCGTGCCCGTGGCGCGCAGGTAATCGCCGAGCTTGCCGAACCACTCGTCGGCCTGCGAGGCGCCGCGGCTGCGGTCGAACAGGCGGAGCTGTTCCTCGAGCGTGAAGGTCGGGCGGGTGTCGATCTCGGCGGCCATGTATTGCTCCGGCAGTGTCACGCCGCCCTGTTCGTAGAAGCGGCGCATGAGCTGGATCGTCTCCGCGCGATTCTGCTTCTGCCAGGCGATCGAGCGGAGATAGACGGCGAGGAAGCGCGTCGCCTGCTGCGGTTGTTCGCGGGCGAAATCGGCGCGCAGGATCAGCGCGCCCGGCACCACGGCACCGGCATCGCGCCCGTTGCAGATCACCACGCCCTGCGCGCGTTCCTGCAGCGTGTAGATGTTGGGCGCCCAGACGCCGGCCAGCGCCCCGTTGCCCGAGGAGAAAGCCGAGATGATCTGCGCCTGGCCGAGATTGACCAGCGTCACGTCGCGCCGCGACAGGCCCCAGCGTTCCAGGCAGGCGAGCGCCGCGTATTCGCCCGTGCTGTTGGTGGTGAGGAGAATCTGCTGCCCGCGCAGCGAGGCCGGGTTGCCGCGGATGCGCTCGACATCCGCCTGGCGGGCGACGAGGGCGTTGCCCTGGCTCTCATCGTTGGTGATGCCGATGGTGAGCATCCCGAAGCGCTGCGCGCCCAGCACGGCGGGCGCCGATCCGGTACCGCCCGCATCCCAGGCCCGGGCCGCGAGGGCGGCGACCTGCGGCGCGCCGGCGGCAAACGTCGAAAATTCCGGCTGCAGCCCGCCCTCGCGCCACCAGCCCTTCTCCTGCGCGATGAAGAAGGGCAGCGCCCAGTAGAGCGCGGGCTGGTAGCTGACCTTGATGGCGGCGAGCCCCTGCGCCGTCGCGGGACGGATGGCGGGCAAAGCGAGGCTCGCGGCGGCAGTCGCGAGCAGGGTGCGGCGGTTCATGGACGTTCTCCCTTGCGTGTCGTTGTCGCTTCAGTCGTCGGGACGGATCTGGTCGCGCAGCAGGCGCCAGACATGGGTGCGCAGATGGGTGAAGCTCGGCAGGTCCATCACCTCGTCGATCGGGCGCTCGCTCCAGCGCTCCTCGGCGCGGATCGCACGCACATCCACGATCTCGCGCAGGCGGCCGGGATCGCGCGCCAGCACGACGACGCGGTCGGCGAGGTAGACCGCCTCCTCCACGGCATGGGTGATGAAGAGCACGGTGCGCGGCTCCCGCCGCGACAAGCGGATCAGCTCCTCCTGCATCACCGTGCGCGTCTGCGCGTCCAGCGCGCCGAAGGGCTCGTCCATCAGCAGCACGTCCGGCTCGATCGCGTAGGAGCGGGCGATGGCGACGCGCTGCTGCATGCCGCCCGAGAGCTGGTGCGGGAAGCGGTCCTCGGTCCCCTCCATGGACATCAATTTGAGATACCGCGCCACGACCTCGTCCTGCCGCGCGCGCGGCGCGCGCTGGCAGCGCAGACCGAAGGCGATGTTGTCGCGCACGGTCTTCCAGGGGAACAGCGCGAATTGCTGGAACACCACGGCGCGGTCCGGGCCCGGATGCGTCACCGCGCGGCCGCCGACCAGCACGCGCCCGGATGTCGGGTGGTCGAGCCCCGCGGCCATGCGCATCAGCGTCGTCTTGCCCGAGCCCGAGGGGCCGACGACGGCCACGAACTCGCGTTCCTCCACCGTCAGCGTCACGTCTCTGAGCGCCACGAATTCGCGCCCCGCGCGGGTCGGGAAGGCCTTGCCCACGCCTTCAAAGCGGATGTCCTTCATGCGGCCTCGCCCCAGCGCGCGCGCACCATGCGCTCGGTGCGGCGCAGCGCGACATCGATCAGCACGCCGACGATGCCGACGGCGAGCATGCCCGCCATGACGATCGCCGGCGCCAGGTTGCTTTGCGCCTGCACCATCACGTAGCCGATGCCGGCGGAGGCGACGATCAGCTCCGCGCCGATCAGCGACTGCCAGGCAAGCCCCGCCGAGACGCGCAGCCCCGCGACGATGGAGGGCAGCGCGCCCGGCAACAGCACCTCCGCCATGATCCTGACCCCGCTCGCGCCGAGCACCTGCGCGGCCTCGACGAGGCGCGCCTCGACCAGCCGTGCGCCACGATGGGCGTTGATCAGGCAGGGCGGGAAGGCGCCGGCAAAGATCACCATGACCGGGCCGCCGATGCCCGTGCCGAACCAGAGCGCCGCGAAGGGTACCCAGGCGAGGGGCGCCACGAAGCGCAGCGCCTCGAACAACGGGGAGAGGATGTCGTCCAGCAGCCGCCAACGGCCCATGGCGAGGCCGAGGGGGATGCCGACCAGCGCGGCCAGGCCGAAGCCCATGGCGAAGCGCCCGAGGCTCGCGAACAGGTGTGCGATGAGCGTGTGCCCGGCGAAAGGCTGCCAGCTCAGCCGCCACGCCGTCTCGGCAACCGCGACCGGGGTGGGCAGGGTGCCGGACTGCATGAGGCCGCTCACCGCCATCAGGTGCCACAGGCCGAAGAAGCCCGCGGCGCCCGCGAGCGTGAGCAGTGCGCGCTCCGCGATGCCAGGCCCGCTCAGGCGCGCCACGGGATCAACCTCCGCTCGGCCAGCGCGACGAGCTGCGTCGTCGCGGCGCCGAGGATGCCCACGCAGACCATGGCGACCGCGATCATCGGCGGGTTGATGTCGCGATAGGCGGCATCGAGCACGCGCCCGAGGCCGAAGAAGGCGCCGACGAGCTCGGCCGCGACCAGCGTGGTCCAGGACGCCTGCAGCGACAGCCTGAGGCCGGTGAAGATCATCGGCAGCGCGCCGGGGATGATGACCTCGAACAGCATGCGGATGCGGCGCGCGCCATGCACCTCGGCCGCCGCGATCAGCGTGCGGTCCACGCCGCGCACGCCGGTCCAGGTGTTGATGACCGAGGGCACGAAGGCGGCGAACCAGATGACGAGGATCTTCGCGCCGTCGCCGAGCCCCAGCCAGACGATGGCGAGCGGAATCCAGGCCAGCGGCGGGATCGGACGGACCAGGAGGAAGGCGGGATTGAGCAGCGCTTCGGCGCGCGGGCTGACGCCCATCAGCAGGCCGAGCGGCACGCCGGTGGCGATGGCGACGAGGAAGCCCAGGAGGACGAGGCGCGTGCTGTACCAAGCCTGCACCCAGAGCGTGCCGCCGGCATAACCTTCATCGAGGAACTGCGAGAGCGCGGCGAGGAATTCGGCCGGGGAGGGGAAGCGGTGGGGGCCGACGATGCCGGTGCCTGTCGTCGCCAGCCACCAGAGCAGGATGGTGCCGAGC
>JAYRQX010000263.1:0-5317 GCA_041910415.1 Acetobacteraceae bacterium
GCGAAGACCCAGAAGGGGCGGCCGCGCAGGCGTTCCAGCGCCTGCCGTCCCTCGCGCTGCTCGGCCCGCCGGCGCAGCAGCCGCAGCCCGATTCCGGCATAGGTCAGCAGGGGGTGATGGATCAGGTGGTCCCGGTACTGCGGAAAGGGCCAGCGCAGGCGGGTCGCGAGGTTGTAGGTCACGTCCCAGGCGGCCTGGCGGAGAAAGCTGTCGCCGAGGCGCGGCTTGAGCTCGGCAGGCGGCAGGCCGCGCGCCAGCCAGCGGATCGCGCCGGGATCGCGCGGGAAGAGGCTGCCGCCGCCGAGCCCGTCGCGTTCCAGCGTGATCCAGTCGGGCCGGAAATAGCCGAAATCGGTGACGATCACGGGGATGCCGCGCGCGGCGGCGGCCTCGATCGCCGCGCGGTGATACTGGCGCTGCTCGCCGAGGAGGATGATGTCCGTGATGCCCCGGGCTTCGAGGAAGCCGGCGATGAAGCCCGGCCAGCGCAGCGGCCCGTCGCGATAATCGAGCGCCGGCGGCGCGCCGGACGGGTTCCGCCAGAACAGCCTGTCGCCGAGGCAGAGATTGATCCGGTGCACGCCATGCCCGAGGTCGGCCAGGCCCTGCGCCACGTCCGGAAAGAAGGGGCTGATGGGGCCCTGAAGGAACAGGAACTGCCGCGCCTGGTGCGGGGACGGGTCGGGCATCGGCATGGCATCGATCCTAGGGTTTGCCCTAAGTCATTGTCAAATTTACTTTCTTTTTCGTAAGCGCGTCGTCATCCCGCGTGCAGCGCCCGTCGGCAACCCCCGGCGCACCCGTCGGTTCAGGCTGGTCTCCAAGGAGGATCAACCATGGCTGCACCGAAGACCGAAGACGACATCCGCGCCAGGACGCGCGAACTCATGGAGGATGTCGGTCTCTGCATGTTCACGACGTTGGACGAGACGGGGCGCATGCGCGCACGCCCCATGGCCCTGATGGGTCTGGACGAGGACAGTTCCACGGCCTGGTTCTTCACCGCCGCGGGCACCCCCAAGGCGCAGGAGATCGGGCATGACGGGCGCGTGCTGCTCGCTTTCGCCTCCACCGCCAGGCAGGACTACGTCTCGGCCTATGGCCAGGGGGAGGTCCGGCACGATCCCGCCAAGGCCAAGGCGCTGTGGAGCGAGGCGGCACGCGCGTGGTTCCCTGATGGACCGGAAAGCCCCGATCTCGCCTTGATCGCGGTCCGGATCGAAGGCGCGCAGTATTGGGACAGCCCGTCCTCGGCCGTGGTCTACGCCTATGGTTACGCCAGGGCGCTGCTGACGGGCACACCGCCCGATGTCGGGGAGATGGCGAAGGCGCGCTTCCGGTGATCGTTGTCGCGACACCGGGCTGACGTCTGATATCGGCGGCACGAGGTTTTGACTCGTGCCGAGGCCGCGGATGCGGCCCGCCCGCGGTCAGCGAAGCTGATCCGCCGGTGGTCCGGCGAGCCAAGCCGCCGGCGGCGGCGCCCGGCGCTTGAGGGCATGCAAAGACAAATACCAACGGTCGAAGCATTCGGCCGTTGGTATGAGCGGCTCCGGGTTGCGGGCGAGGGGTGACGCGACTAAGCCTCTCCGCCTCGCGCCATGGAGCAGCCTATGACCACCCCAGCCGGCCCGCTTTCCGGGCTTCGCGTCCTCGACCTGACCCGCGTGCTGGCCGGCCCGACCTGCACCCAGATGCTGGGCGACCTCGGCGCCGAGGTCATCAAGATCGAGCGTCCCGAGGCCGGCGACGACACCCGCGGCTTCGCGCCGCCCTTCTGGCCCGAGACGAAGGAGAGCGCCTATTTCCTGGGCGTGAACCGGAACAAGCTTTCGGTGACGCTGGACATCGCCAAGGCCGAGGGCCAGGCGATCATCCACAGGCTGCTCGAGCGCTGCGACATCCTGGTCGAGAATTTCAAGGTGGGCGCGCTGGCGAAATACGGGCTCGGCTGGGATCAACTCGCGAAAAAATTCCCGCGCCTGATCTATTGCTCGATCACCGGCTTCGGCCAGACCGGCCCCTACGCGCCGCGCCCCGGCTATGACGCGCTGATCCAGGCCATGGGCGGCGTCATGTCGCTGACCGGCGAGCCCCGCGGATCGCCCCAGAAGGTGGGCGTGCCCGTCGCGGATTTGTTCGCCGGCCTCTATGGCTGCATCGGCATCCTCGCCGCGGTGAACCACCGCCACGCCACGGGCGAGGGCCAGCAGATCGACATCGGCATGCTGGACACCCATGTCGCCTGGCTCGCCAACCAGGGCATGAATTTCCTCAGCACCGGCGAGAACCCGGCGCGCCTCGGCAACCAGCATCCCAACATCTCACCCTACCAGGAATTCCCGACCAAGGACGGCTACATCATCCTCGCCGTCGGCAACGACCCGACTTTTGAACGATTCTGCAAGGCGTTCGGGCAGGAGCACCTGCTCGCCGACGAGCGCTTCTCGACCAACCCGAAGCGCGTCGCCAACCGCGACCTGGTCACCGAAACGCTGACGCCCGTGATGAAGACGCGCACGACATCCGACTGGGTCGCGGCGTTGGAAGCGCAGAAGATCGGCTGCGGGCCGATCAACACACTGGCAGAGGTCTTCGACGATCCGCACGTGAAGGCGCGCAACATGACGCTGGAAATGGACCACGCGAGCGGCGCACGCGTGAAAGTCATCGCCAACCCCGTGAAGCTGTCCGCCACCCCGCCGACCTACCGCTCCGCCCCGCCGGTTCTTGGCGAGCACAACGAGGCCGTCCTGACCGGCATGCTCGGCATGAGCGCGGCGGACATCGCGGCGCTGAAGGCCAAGGGGATCGTCTGACGCCATGCGCCAGGGCGCCCTTCGCTGGCTTTCGCCGGCCGGCTTCTCGACGCTGCGCTGGACCGAATGGGGACCCATGGACGGCGCGCCGGTGCTCTGCGTGCACGGCCTGACGCGGACCGGCCGTGACTTCGACGTGCTGGCCGAAGCGCTGGCGCGGCAGGGCCGCCGCGTCTTCTGCCCGGACCTGCCGGGCCGCGGCGCGTCGGACCGCCTGCCGGATCCGATGCTCTATGTTCCACCGACATACGTTGTCGCGCTCGGCCATCTGCTGGCCCGCATCGACGGGCCGGTGGACTGGGTCGGCACGTCCCTAGGCGGCATCTGCGGCATGCTGGTCGCCGCGACGCCGGGCCACCCGATCCGCAGGCTGGTGCTGAACGACTTGGGCGCGCTGGTGCCCAAGGCGTCGCTGGAGCGCATCCGCGACTATATCGGCGAGGATCCGTCCTTCGCCAGCGTCGCCGCGCTGGAAGCCGAACTGCGCCGTGTCCACGCGCCCTTCGGTCCCCTGACGGACGCCGAGTGGCGGCATCTCGCGGAAACCTCCGCGCGCGCGCTGCCCGACGGCCGCGTCGCGCTGCACTACGACCCCGCGATCGCCGTGCCGTTCAGGACCATCGAGATCACGGACATGGACCTCGCACCGGTCTGGATGCGCGTGGAGACGCCGACGCTGGTGATCCGCGGCGCCGAGAGCGACCTGCTGCTGCGCGAGACGGCCGTCGAGATGGCCAAGCGCCCGCATGTGTCGCTGGTGGAGATCGCGGGCTGCGGCCATGCGCCCGCGCTGATGGATGCGGCGCAGATCGGGATCGTCCGGGACTTCCTCGGCACGCCTTGACCGGTCACGGTTCCGCGAGATTCCGATCTCTGGCGGGGTCTTCCGCTAGCGTCGTTCGCGGGGTCGGGAGACGACATGGCGAAGACGATCAAGCTGTCCATCTTCTGGGCCGCAAACTCGAAGAACGACAAATCCTACTTCCGCAACCGCCCCGCGCCGGAGATCGCGCGCGAACACATGGGCAAGGCGCACGCCATCCTGAAGACCCAGGGCTTTGCGGTGGACGTGCAACCCGCAGGTGCCTTGGCGCCAGGCGGTTCCGCGCTGGGACACGAGATCGCGGAGTGGACGACGCCGATCGCGCACGACATCCAGATGTACATGATCATGGGCTTCGCGAAGGCCGGTCCCGTTTCCGTCGAAAAGCGGCTCCCCGTGATCTTCTGCTCCTTCGAGGAGCCGATCACCCTTATCGCGAACAAGCCCCCATACGTCCTGTTCATGGAAGAGATGACGCTTGGCGTGACGGTGATCAAGGAACTGAACGAGAAGGATGGCATCTTCTTTGCCTCCGGCTATCCGCCCTTCGTACTGATGAACACGCGAATGAACGCGCCCAACTCATCCAAGCTGGGTGCGCTGGCGCACGAGATCGTCCATGCCGCCGGCGTGCGGCACGTGAACGATCAGGACAACCTGATGTATCCGGACGCCAACAAGGCCGGCGAGGCGCTCACCAAGGACCAGGTGAAGAAGCTGGGCGGCGGCTATTTCGTGGCGTGACGCGGCGGCTCAGAACCCCGGCCGCGGCGTCATCTCCATCATCACCTGATCCAGGCCTCCATCCACCAGGATCTCCGCCCCGTTCACATAGCTCGCGCGCGCGCTCGCCAGGAAGGTCACGGCATCGGCGATGTCCTGCGGCGTGCCGATGCGCCGGCGCGGCACGATCGCCTCCCGCCGCTCGCGGATGCCCGGCGCCTGGTAGAAGGCCTCTGACAATGGCGTGCGGATGAAGCCGGGGCTGACGATGTTGCTGCGGAAGCCCTCCGGCCCCCATTCCAGCGCGATCTGGCGCGACATCATCGCGACCCCCGCCTTGGACGGGCTGTAGGCGCCGCTCCTCGGCTGCGGGTTGGTCGCCGCGATGGAGGCGATGTGCACCAGCGCGCCGCCGCCCTTTTCCAGCATCTGCCGCCGCGCCGCCTGGGCGCAGATCAGGTAGCCCGTCAGGTTCACCTGGAGCAGCGCGTTCCACTGCGCGATCGGGATGTCCGCCAACCCGCCCGGCCGCAGGATGCCGGCATTGTTGACCAGGATCTCGGCGGGGCCGAGCGCCGCGCGCGATGCCTCCATGGCTTTCGCCACGCTCGCCTCGTCCGAGGTGTCGCAGGCGGCGGCGACGGCGTTGGCGCCCTTGGCGCGCAACTGCGCCGCGGCCTGCGCCACGGCCTCCGCATTCAGGTCGAGCATCGCGACCGCGGCGCCCGCTTCGGCGAGCGTTGCCGCGATGGCCATGCCGATGCCGCCCGAGGCGCCCGTGACGATCGCGACCTTGCCGCCGATGCCGAGCCAATCCGTGTTCATGGACGCTTCCCTCCACCTGTTGCGGCAAGCGTGGCGCGTCCCGCGCGCGGCGGCAACCTAATGCGCGCCGCCCTTGCGGCCGAACAGGCCGAACAGCCGGCGCCAGCCGCCGCGCAGCGCGCTCTCC
>JAYRQX010000264.1:0-6314 GCA_041910415.1 Acetobacteraceae bacterium
CGCCCGCGCAGCGCATGCCCGCGCCGCCGCGCCCCGGCGCGCTGACCGAAGGCGAATCGCTCGCCATCCTCGAAGCGTCGGGCGTGGCCGTGCCGGCCTGGCGGCTGTGCCGTCGCGAAGGGCTTGCCGAGGCAGCCGCGGAGGTCGGCTTCCCCATCGTCGTCAAGGCGGAGACGGCGGAGACCCACATCTCCGACCGCGGCGCCGTCATCCTCGGCATCCGCGGCCCGGACGACCTGGCGCGGGAGGCAGACCGCATCGCCGCGCTGCCGGGTGAGACGCTGCTCGTCTCGCGCTTCCTGCCGGGTCGGGAACTCATCGTCTCCACCTTCCACCACAAGCATTTCGGGCCGTTGCTGATGGTCGGCAGCGGCGGGCAGATGGTGGAACTGCAATCGGATGTCCGTTTCGTCGCGCTGCCGGCGTCACGCATGCGTCTCGCCGCGGCGCTCGCCGACACGTTGATGGGCCGTGCTTTGCACAACAAATTCCGCGGGGCGGAGGGCTTCGACGCCGCGGTGGATTTCCTGGCCCGTGTCGCCGCGCTGGCGCTCGCATCGCACAGAAGCATCGCGCAGATCGAGCTGAACCCCGTCACCGTCGGCGCGCATGGGGCCGCCGCGGTGGACGCCTCCATCGTCGCGCGGGAGGATTCGCGCCCGACTGACCACGCCAGGAAGGCGCTCCCGCGTTGACCTTGGCGTGGTGCCGATCCAGCATCCGAGAACGGTGCGCAGACGCCAGATGAAACGGAAATTTCCTTGAGCATGCACCCTTCGTCCACGCCTGATCTCACGCGCTTCTTCGCGCCGCGCGCCGTCGCCCTGATCGGCGCCACGGATGACCTGACCAAGTTCGGCGGCCGCTGCATGCGGCAGATGATTGACTTCGGCTACCGGGGGCCGATCTATCCGGTGAACCCGAAACGATCCGAGGTGATGGGGCTGCGCTGCTACCCGTCGCTCGCGGATGTTCCGCAGGCACCCGACCACGTCGCCATCGTGCTGCCCGCATCGGCTTGCGCGGGCGCGCTCGGTGAATGCGGTCGGATCGGCGTGCCCTATGCGACGGTCTTTTCCTCCGGTTTCGCCGAAATGGGGACACCGGAAGGTCGAGCGTTGCAGGCGCAGCTCGTGGCCGCGGCGCGCGATGCCGGCGTGCGCTTCATGGGACCGAACTGCAACGGCATGATCAACTTCGTGGACGGGTTCGCGCTGACCTCCACCGCGACGATCACCGGCGCAAGACGCCCATCGGGCGACGTCGCGGTCATCAGCCAGAGCGGCGGCGCCGGCCAGGTCAACACGATGTGGCGCGCGCAGGAAGCGGGTCTCGGCATCTCCTACCAGGTCAGTTGCGGCAACGACGCGGATCTCGACCTGCTGGACTACGTGACATTCGCGGTCGAGAGCAGCATGACTCGCGTGGTGCTCGTGATCGCCGAGAAGATCACCGATGGCGCGAAACTGAAGCGCGTCGCTTCGCGTGCGGCGGAGCGCGGCAAGCCCATCGTCATCATCAAGATCGGCCGCACCGAGGCCGGTGCGCGTGCCGCGGCGTCTCATACCGGCGCCATCACAGGATCGGATGCGGTCTTCGACGCCGCCGCGCGCCAGATCGGACTGCTCCGCGCGACCGATTCGTCCGAGCTCTACGAAGCCGCCATGCTGCTGCGCGACGGCAAGCTGCCCAGCGGACGGCGCGCCGCGGCGATGTCGATATCCGGTGGGAACCTGGTGCTGATGGCGGAGATCGGCGCGTCGCTCGGCCTCGATTTCCCGCGCTACACCGAAGCGACGCTGGCTGCCCTGCAACCGCTGCTGCCAGGCTTCATGGGAGCCGCGAACCCGACCGACCTCAGCGCCGGTGCGATCGGCCAGAAGGATCTGTTCGGGCGTGTCGCGCGGACCATCCTCGATGACGCGAATGTGGACACGCTGGTGCCGGTGGTGACCTTCGCGCCCAGCGCCGATATCCGCGCCACCGCCAGGATTGCAGCGATGAGCCGCAAGCCCGTGCCGATCCTCTGGACCGGGAAATGCAGCGACGATCCCGCGCTGACGCCGGCGACGCTGGTGGCCGAGGGCCACGCCGTCTATCGCGACGTGCTGCCCTGCCTGCGCGCCGTCGACCACGCTGCGCGCTACGGCGCCTTCCAGGCGCGGCGTTCGCGTCCTGCGCCGGTGCGGCCCACCGGAATCAATGCCGCCGCCGCGCGCGGTCTGCTCGCGGGTCTCGACAGGGCCACGCTGTCCGAAACGCAGTCCAAAGTGCTGCTGCGGCATTACGGCCTGCCGATGACGCGCGAGGTGCTGGTGAAGGATGCCGCGTCGGCCATCGAGGCCGCCGCGGCGATCGACGGCCCCGTCGCGCTGAAGGTCCAGTCGCCGGACATTCCCCACAAGACGGAAGCCGGCGCCATCGCGCTTGGCGTCACCGGGATCCCCGCCATCGGCGCGGCGCATGACGCGATCATCGCCTCCGCGCTCCGCTACCGGCCGGATGCGCGCATTGACGGCGTGCTGGTGCAGGAGATGGTGACGGGCGGTGCGGAAATGCTGCTCGGCATCACCGCCGATCCGACCTTTGGTCCCGTGCTGACGATCGGCTTCGGTGGCGTCCATGTGGAGGTGCTGCGCGACGTGGCCCACCGCCTGCCGCCGATCGATGCCGAACAGGCCCGTGAGGCCCTGGAGGAACTTCGCCTGTTCCCGCTGCTGCGTGGCGCGCGCGGCGCGCCGCCGGGCGATCTCGATGCGCTGGTCGACGCGATCCTGCGCTTCGCCTGGCTGGCCAACGACCTCGGCGACCGCATTGCGGAGGTGGACGTGAATCCCCTGGTCGTCCTGCCGCAGGGACGTGGCGTGCGCGTGGTGGACGCGCTGGTGGTGACGGCATGAACGAGACGGGACTTCGGGCGGAAGCACGCGATGGGGTGCTGTGGCTGATCCTGGATCGCCCCAAGGTGAATGCCCTCGACGCGGCGTTGGAGCGTGCGCTGATCGCTGCGCTCACGGCGGCCGCGACCGATGCATCCGTGCGGGCAGTTGTCCTTTCTTCAGGCAATGAGCGCATTTTCTCCGCCGGCGCCGATCTGAAGGAGCCGATCGAGCCGGCGCTTCGCGCGCAACTGCTTCTCGATACGTTGATCGCGATCGCTGCCTGTCCGAAGCCGGTCATCGCCTGCGTCGCGGGGAAGGCCATCGGCGCCGGCGCGATGATCGCATTGCTGGCCGACGAGGTCGTCTGCGGCCCCGGAGGCGCGTTCTCGCTGCCTGAGATCCAGCACGACATGCCGACGCCACTTGGTGCCGCGGTCATCGCCGCGCGCGCGCCCCGCGCGCTGGTGCAGATGCTGGTGCAGGCGGGCGAACCGCTCGGCGCCGCAGCCGCGCAGGCGGCGTCGCTCGTCGTGGAGATCGCTGCGCAGGAGGCACTCGAAGGTGTCGCACAGGCCCGCGCCGCGCGCCTCGGTGCGCTGCCGGCGCGCTCCTATGCCGGGAACAAGGCGTGGATCAACACGCCGCTCATCGCGACCCTGCGCGCCGCCGCCGTGCATGGCGCCAGCCTGCGGGGGGCCTGAGATGCGCCTCGACCTCAGCCCCCAGCACGCGGAACTTCGCTCGGCGCTGCGCGCCTTCACGCGCACCAAGCTCGATCCGATCGCCGCGGAGATGGACCGCACCGGCGAGGTGCCGGAAAGCGCCATTCCGCTGCTGCGCGAACATGGCTATCTCGGCATGACGCTGCCCGCGGAGTACGGCGGCGGCGGCGTGGATATCGGCACCTACTGCCTCACGCTGGAGGAGTTCAGCCGCTCGCACCGCATGTTCACGCTGCTGCTGGACTACAGCACCGGCCTCTGCCCCGTGGGTATCCTGCGTTTCGGCAGCGATGCGCAGAAGCGCCGCTGGATTCCAGGACTGGTCGCTGGCGAACTTCGCGCCGCCTTTGCGCTCACCGAGCCCGAGGCGGGTTCCGATTCCGCGGCCATTCGCACGCGTGCCGAGCGCCGTCCCGGCGGCTGGGCGATCAATGGCCGCAAGCACTACATCTCCGGCGGCCACAATGCGGACGTGCTGCTGGTGATTGCGGTGACCGATCCCGAGAAACGCGCCCGCGGCGGCATCAGCGCCTTCCTCGTCCCGCGCGGCACGCCGGGCTTCACCGTCACGCGCATCGACCGGACCATCGGGTCCGACGTGGTGCGCCTGGGCGAACTCACCTTCGAGGATTGTGTCGTCCCCGACGACGCGCTGCTCGGTGCCGAGGGCGACGGCTTCCGCATCGCCATGTCCTCCCTGGTGAACGGCCGCCTCGGCGTCGCCTCCTCCTGCATCGGCGCGGCCGGCAAGCTACTGGACATGTCGGTGGAGCACGCGAAGTCGCGCGTCACCTTCGGCAAGCCGCTCGCCGAGCGCCAGGCCATCCAGTGGATGCTCGCCGATTCCGCCGTCGAGCTCGAACTCGGCCGCGCCTATCTCTATGAAACGCTCCGCCACGTTATGGCCGGCGAGGATGTCGGCAGCGCCGCCAGCATGTGCAAGCTCTACTGCACCGAAATGGCCGGTCGCGTCGCCGACCGCGCCGTGCAGATCCATGGCGGCATGGGCCTCGTCCGCAGCTACCCGGTCGAGCGCTTCTTCCGCGATCTCCGCCACTACCGCGTCGGCGAGGGGTCATCCGAAGTGCAACGCATGCTGATCGCCAGGGAGCTGTTGAAGTGACCACACTCTCGAAGGCGGCGGCGATCGTGGGCGTCGGCGAAAGCCCCGTCGGCCGCATGCCGCACCTGTCCACCGCCGCTTTGCAACGCGCCGCGGCCGAAGCCGCGCTTGAAGATGCGGGCCTTTCGCTTGCCGACATCGACGGCCTGCTCACCACGCCCGTGCGCGTCGAGAACTGGGCGATGCCCGTCGCGATGGTCGCGCAGGAACTCGGCCTGCGTCCGAACTACATGGCGACGCTCGATGTCGCGGGCGCGTCAGGCGTCTCCATGGTGCACCACGCGGCCATGGCCATCGCGGCGGGTCAGGCCAAGGCCGTGCTCTGCGTGGGCGGCCAGGCGAATCTCTCCGGCCATGCGCGCACCGATGCCGTCGCGCAGATGGCCAGCGGCGGCTGGGCGCATCCGGATTTCGAGGCACCGACCGGCCCCTTGATCCCGACGCTCTATGCCCTCGTCGCTCAGCGTCACATGCACGAATATGGCACCACGGCCGAGCAGATGGCCGAGGTCGCCGTCACCATGCGCGCCCATGCCGCGCTGAACCCCAACGCGCACAAGCGCGATCCCATCACCGTGCAGGACGTGCTGTCGTCGCGCATGGCGACCTCCCCGCTGCACGTGCTGGATTGCGCGCTGGTCTCCGACGGTGCCGCGGCCTTCGTCGTCACCGCTGCCGACCGGGCGCGCGACCTCAGGCACAAGCCGGTTGCGCTGCTCGGCACCGGCTATGGCTGCAGCCACACCTATATCGGCGAATACGAGAGCGTCACCACGACCGGGGCCGTGCAGTCCGGCAAGGAAGCGTTCCGGCAGGCCGGCGTCACACCGGCTGACATCGACGTCGCCGAGCTCTACGACTGCTTCACCATCACGGTCATCGTCGAACTCGAGGATCTCGGCTTCTGCGCGAAAGGGGAGGGCGGGTCCTTCGTCCAGGGTGGGCGCATCGGCCTGAAAGGTGCGCTGCCTGTCACCACGCATGGCGGCCTGCTCTCCGCCGGGCATCCCGGCCTCGCCGGCGGCATGTTCCATGTCCTCGAAGGCGTGCGGCAGGTGCGCGGCAGCGCGGGCGATCGGCAGGTGCCCGACGTGGAACTTGCATTGGTGCACGGCAATGGCGGCATCATCGGCCTGCACAGCACCATCATTCTGGGGAAGGCGTGACATGGTCGCTGATCCCGCCGCCCCCTTCTGGTCCGCCGCCGCCGAGGGTCGTCTCGACCTGCCCTTCTGCGAGGAATGCGGCAAGCCCCACATGTTCCCGCGCGACCGCTGCCCGCATTGCGGCGGCGCGCGTCTCGCCTGGCGCGCAGCGAGCGGGCGCGGAGAGGTGTATTCCTTCTCGACCGTCCGCCGTGCGCCGACGCCGGCATTCGCACCCGACGCGCCCTACACCGTCGCCATCGTGACGCTGGCCGAGGGTCCGCATCTGATGGGCCGCCTTGCGGCGCCGCATGACTCGGCCCGGATCGGCATGCCCGTCCGCATCGCTTTCGCCGATGGCCCCGCTGGCGGCCGCATCGCCGTCTTCACCCCGGAGGACCAGCCATGACGCATCGCCGCTCGCTGCTGCTGGCCTCCGCCG
>JAYRQX010000265.1:0-2693 GCA_041910415.1 Acetobacteraceae bacterium
CCGCGCGCTGCCGCACGCTCCGCCGCCGCGCGGATCACGCCTTTCGTCGCATCGTCCAGCCCCGCGAAGACCCGGCTGTTCACCAGGATCGCGTTGCGCACCAGCGTGAAGCCGACGAAATAAGCATAGCGCGTGTAGTCCCAGGCGCTGGTGTCCACGCCGGTCTGCGCGGACGTCACCATCACGTTCACGATGCCCGCCGAAAAGGCCTGCGGGACTTCCGCCTGCTGCACCGTGACGGGCGAGGCGCCGAGCAGTTCCGCCATGCGCGCGAGCACGGCCGTCTGCGCGCGGAAGCGCGTGCCGCGCAGGTCCTCGACGCGGCTGATCTCGCGCTGCGTCCAGAAACCCTGGCTCGGCCAGTTCGCGGTGTAGAGCATCGTCACGCCCTGGCGTTCCAGCCGCGCGCGGATGATCGGCAGGCTCACCTGGTCGAGCGCCGCGGCGCGCGGCCAGGTGTCGGCGAGGAAGGGGATGAAATCCACCTCGAAGAACGGATCCTCGTTGCCGTAGGAGGCGAGCAGGATCTCGCCCAGTTGGAGCTGCCCGGTCTGCACCGCGCGCTTGATCTGCGGCATCGGCAGCAGCGAGGCGTTGCTGTGCAGCTGCACCGCGATGCGCCCGTTCGTGCCCTGCTCGATCTCCTGGATGAACTGGCGGATGTTCTGCGTGTGGTAGTTGCCATCGGGATAGGCCGTCGCCATCACCCAGCGCGTCTGCGCGCGGGAGACGAGCGGCGCGGCGAGCCCCGTCGCGGCAAGGGTGGCTAGGCTTCGGCGTCCGATCATCGTCCCCGCTCCCGGAAGTGGCGAAGGGGAGCCTAGCGACAAGCGTGCCATTGCGGCGAGTCCGGAATGACGCTCAGCCGAGTTCGAAGTTGTCGATGCCGAAGATGCGGGACCAGGGAAGGTTCGGCGCCGGGCCGCCGGCATACATGCGCGCGGTCTCGAAGCTCGGCGCCATGCCGGCGTCCTTCGCCATGGCGACGGCATCGGCGTTGGGCTCCGGCAGGTCGAGGAAGACCGGGCCCGGCGGCGCCTGGGCCAGCAACGCGGCGAAGAGCGTGCGCGCGCCTTCGGGGCTGTCGGCGAAGAGCGGGCCGATCTTCGATCCCTCCCGGCAGGGGCGGATCACGCCGTAGCCGGCGAGCGCGTCGCCCCGGCGCAGCGCCAGCGCGATATGACCCGGCAGCGTCGTCCAGGCCCGAAGAAAGGAATCGCGCGGGGCGGGGAAGAAGCCGCGGTCATAGGCGGCGAGTTCCGGCGGCGGCGCGATGGGCGCGATGGTGAAGCCCGGCGCGGCGACGGGGGCGATGGGCTTCGCCGCACCGTAGCGGACATTACGGTGTTCCAGAACGTAGCCGGATTTCCGGTAGTTCGCCTGCTGCGCGACGACGCCATCCAGCCCCACCACACGCTTGCCGAAGCGCGCCATGGCGGCGTTCCAGATCGCGAGGCCATGGCCGTGCCCGCGGAACGCAGGCCGCACGATGTAGAAGCCGAGGAAGCCGAAAGCATCCCCGTAGCAGACCGCGCTGATGCACCCGATCGGCTCGCCGTTCAGCTCCGCGATGAGAAAACCCTCGGGGTCCGCGGCGAAGAAGGCATCGGCGTCGCGCAGCCCCGGGTTCCATCCCTCCTGCGCCGCCCATTCGACCGCGATGGCGAGATCGGCGCGCGTCATGGTGCGGATGGCGAGCATCAGTGCATCACGTCCCCGCCATTGGGCGACAGGCAGGCGCCGATGTAGAAATCCCCGCCAGGGCCCGCGAGCAGCAGCGCCGTCGCGGCGATGTCCTCGGGCCGCCTCGGCAGGCCCGAAGGCAGCGAGGCCTCGATCATCGCCTTCCATTCCGGCCCGCGCAGGCGGGTGAGGTCCGTGTCCACGGGACCCGGCGCGATGCTGTTCACGCGCACGCCGTGCGGCGCCGCTTCCAGGGCAAGGGAACGCGTGAAGGAAAGGATCGCACCCTTGGCCGCGGTATAGGGCGTGAGGTTCGCCGCCCCCTTGAAGGCCAGTTGGGAGGAGAGCGTGATGATCCGCCCGCGCTGTCTCGACATCATCCCCGGCAGCACGGCCTGGCAGGCGATGAAGGTGTGCTTCACATGCACGGCGAGCACGCGGTCGATGGTCTCTTCCGTCAGCTCCGGCAGCGGCCCACGGATGTTGATGCCGGCATTGGCGACGAGAATATCCGGCGCTCCGATCTTCTTCTCGGCCGCGGCGATGAAGGCGCGCAGCCTTGCGCTGTCGGCGACGTCGCACTCTTCGGCATAGACGCGGCGGCCGAAGCCCTGCACAGCGGCAATGGTCGTGGCCTCGCCGGCTTTGTCGCCCAGGTGGCAGAAGGCGATATCCGCACCCGCTTCGGCGAAGGCACGCACGATGGCGCCGCCAATGCCCTTGCTGCCGCCGGTGACGATGGCGACCTGTCCTGCCAATGCGCTCATGCCGAGAGCCTCTTCATCGTGTGTCGGAAATTTTCTCCGAGTTCGAGCGCACGGATGTGCCGGCCGGCTTCCACCACCGCGCGGCCGCCCACGACGACCGTGCGGACCGGGTTCGCATTGCCCGAGAAGACCCACGCGTCCAGCAGTGGGTCGCCGGCATGGCCGACCAGGATCGGATGGTCCGGGTCGAGTTCGACAAGGTCGCAACGCATGTCCGGCGCGAGGGCGCCGGTCGGCCGGGCG
>JAYRQX010000266.1:0-2705 GCA_041910415.1 Acetobacteraceae bacterium
GGCCGCGCTGCTGGCGGCGGCCGAGCGGGCGCGCTCCGTGGCCGGCCGCAGTTTCGGCGATGCCGGCATCTACCTGGAACGGCTGATCGAACGCCCGCGCCATGTCGAGTTCCAGATGCTGGGCGACGGGCACGGCCAGGTGCGCGCGCTGTTCGAGCGCGACTGCTCCGTGCAGCGCCGCCACCAGAAGGTCATCGAGGAAGCGCCGGCGCCGGGCGTCGCGCGCGATCGGGTCGAAGGGCTTGCGGCGGAGGTCGCGGCCGTCCTTGCGCGCCTCGGCTACGACAATATCGGTACGGTCGAGATGCTGCTCGGCGCCGATGGCGGCTTCACCTTCCTCGAGATGAACACGCGGCTGCAGGTCGAGCATGGCGTGACCGAGATGATTCTGGACGTTGACCTGGTCGGCGCCATGATCCGCATCGCCGGCGGCGCGCGGGTGGCCGACGTCCTGCCGCGGGCCATCGCGATCCGCGGCCACGCCATCCAGGCGCGCATCTATGCCGAGGATCCGAAGACGCATTTCCCGTCGCCGGGCACGCTGACGCGCTTCCGCCCGCCGCCGGCGACGCCCTCGCTCCGCGTGGAGACGGGCTTCGCCGAGGGCATGGCCGTGACGCCGCATTACGACCCGATGGTCGCGAAGATCATCGCCCATGCGCCGACGCGCGGGCAGGCGATCGCGGCGCTGGACGAGGCCCTGCGCGGCTTCGAGATCGCCGGCATCAAGACCAACATCCCCTTCCTCCACCGCGTGCTCGCCAGCGACGCCTTCGTGCGTGGCGACGTGCATACGGACCTCGCGCAGGAGCTGCGCGGGTGATGCGACGACGGAGTGCCAGCCATGGCGCATGACGAACTCCTGGCCGAGTACGAAGCGCGCCGGCAGCAGGCGCTCGGCATGGGCGGCGCGACGAAACTCGCCGCGCGCAAGGCCGAGGGCCATCTGAACGCGCGCGAGCGGCTGGGCGCGCTGCTCGATCCCGGCAGCTTCCTGGAGTCCGGTCTCTTCGCGCAAGGCATCCGGCCCGAGATGCGCGACCGCACGCCGGCGGATGGCAAGATCGCGGGCTTCGGGCGCATCGAGGGACGCCAGGTCGCCATCGTCTCGAACGACTTCACCGTGCTCGGCGCCTCCTCCTCGCAGATCAACGGCAAGAAGATCCGTCATGTGAAGGACACGGCGACGAAGAACGGCATGCCGCTGATCCTGCTGGGCGAGAGCAGCGGCGCGCGCATGCCGGACCGCATGGGCTCCTCCGGCCGCGCCATGCTGGGGCAGGACCCCCACGAATACCGGCGGCTGCGCGAGACGCCCTGGGTCTCCGCGCTGCTCGGCCCCTGCTACGGCAGTTCCACCTGGTATTCGGCGCTGTCGGACTTCGTCGTGATGCGCAAGGGCGCGCTGATGAGCGTGGCGAGCCCGCGCGTCACGTCCCTGGCCATCAGCCAGCCGGTGGATGCCGAGGAACTCGGCGGCTGGAAGCTGCACAGCGAGGTGACCGGCCTCGTGGATGCCGTCGTGAACACGGATGAGGAGGCACTCATCGCCGTCCGCCGCTTCCTCTCCTACCTGCCGAGCCATCATCGCGAGGCGCCGCCGCTGGCGGCGGTGCCGGATGATGCCGGCGAAGCGGCGCGCGGCATCCTGGAACTGCTGCCCGAGGCGCGCACGCAGGTCTATGACGTGCGCAAGGTCATCGCCGCCCTCAGCGATCCCGCCAGCGTCTTCGAACTGAAGCCGCGCTTCGGCCGCTCCCTGGTCACCGCGCTCACGCGCATCGGGGGGCGCAGCGTCGGCGTCATCGCCAACAACCCGCTGTTCAAGGGCGGCGCCATCGATGTCGATGCCTGCCGCAAGGCGACCAGCATGCTGGTGCTGTGCGACAGCTTCCACATCCCCATCGTGCTGCTGGTGGACCAGCCCGGCTTCCTGATCGGGATGGAAGGCGAGCGCCGCTGCGCGCCGGGCCTCATCATGAACTGGATGACGGCGCTGCAGCAGGTGACGGTCCCGAAGATTTCCATCGTGCTGCGCAAGAGCTACGGGCAGGCCTATCTGAACATGGGCGGCGGGCGGAATGCGACCGAGGTCGCCTGCTGGCCGACCGCCGATTTCGGCTTCATGGACCCCGCGACCGGCGTCAATGTCGTGCACGGCGTGAAGCGGGAGGACGACCCCGAGCGCTTTGCGAAGCTGGCAGAGGATCTGTCGCGCGACACCTCGGCCTGGGGGCTCGCCGGCCTCTATGAAGTCCAGACGGTGCTCGATCCGCGCGACACGCGCGACTACCTGATCGCGACGCTCCGCGTGCATGCGCGCGGGCCCGGCAAGGGTCTCGGCGAGCGTGCGCTCGCCAATTGGCCCACCAGCTTCTGAGGGACGAGGGACGACCATGGCCGCCATCGCCATCAAATCCGAGATTTCGGGCTCGGTCTGGAAGATCCTGAAGGCGCCCGGCGACACGGTCGCCGAGGAGGAGCCGGTGATGATCCTGGAATCCATGAAGATGGAGATCCCTGTCATGGCGCCCGAGGACGGCGTCATCGCCAGCATCGACATCGCCGAGGGCGATGCGGTGGCCGAGGGCCAGGTGGTCGCGACCCTGGCCGGCTGACGCCATGCGCGCGCTGTCGGAGCCCGAGGCGAAGCGGCTGCTGGCCGCGCATGGCATCGCCGTGCCGCGCGGCGTGCTGCTCGCGCC
>JAYRQX010000267.1:0-9061 GCA_041910415.1 Acetobacteraceae bacterium
CCTCGTCCACCATGTTTCGGAGAAGCACGCGCCATGGCCCTCGAACGGCTCCGATCCATGATCACGATCGGCGGCGGCGTGGTGCTGATGTTGATCGGGCTGCATTTCGCGCATGACATCGTGGCGCCGGTCGCCTGCGCCATCGTGGCCGTGGGCGTGGTCTGGCCGACGCTGACGCGGCTCGATCGGCGGATACCGCGCACGGCTGCCATCGCCGTCGTCATGCTGCTGACGCTGGGCGCGCTCACGGTCGTCGCGGGACTCGCCGCCTGGGGCTTCAGCCGCGTGGCGCAATGGCTGTTCGCGAATGGCGCGGAGCTGCAGCGCCTCTATCTCCAGCAGATCGCCTGGCTGGAGGCGCAGGGCCTCGGCATCGGCGACCTTGCCGCGTCGCAGTTCGACCTGACGACGCTGATCCGCTACGCGCAGTCGCTCGGCAGCAGGCTGCGGGCCTTCTTCACCTTCGTCGGCCTGATGCTGCTCTTCACCCTGCTCGGCCTGCTGGAGGTGCACGGGTTCCGCGAACGGCTTGCGCAGCGCCAGGGCGCCGCGGCCGCCATGGCGCTGCGCACGCTCAGCCAGTTCTCCCGCAAGATGCAGACCTACATGGTCGTGCGCACGGCCATGAGCCTGCTGACGGGCCTGGGCGTCGGCCTTTTCGCGCATTTCGCGGGGCTGGCGCTGGCACCCGAATGGGGCGTCATCGCCTTCGCGCTGAACTACATTCCCTTCATCGGGCCGCTTTTCGCGACGCTGCTGCCAACGGCCCTCGCCGGGCTGCAATTCGGCACCTGGACCATGCCGGTGACGGTCTTCTTCGGCATGAACGCGATCCAGTTCGCGATCGGCAGCTATCTGGAACCGCGCCTGACCGGGGCGGCGATGGCGATCTCGGCCTTCGCCGTGCTGTTCGCGGTGTTCTTCTGGATGCTGGTCTGGGGCATTGCCGGCGCCTTTCTGGGCACACCGATCCTGATCGCGATCCTGACCGCCTGCCAGCAGCACCCCGATGCGCGCTGGCTGCCGGAACTCCTGTCGGGCAAGGGACGCGAGGCGGTCTGAAGCCGCGGTCACGGCCGCAGCCCCGGCACGGCAACCGCGGCGGAGCCTGCGAGATCGAGCCCCGCGCCTGCGCCGCGCGTGAAGGCGTGCACCCAGAAATGCCGCGGCGCGTCGTCCCCCCCGCCCATCACGGGCGAGGGCGCCGAGAGGATCCGCAGGCCCCCGCAGCGCCCCATCCAGTCGAAATGCCGGTGGCCGTGCAGCACGACCAGGCGGCCGGCCTGGCGGCGCAGGCGGCGCAGCACCCAGTGGCCGTTGACCAGCGCCGTGCCGACGCGGTCCGCGATGGGCACGCCGAGGCGCGGATACTCGACGACGTGGTGGTGGATGGCGATGAGCCATCGCGCATCGGGGAATTGGCGCAGCACGCCCTCGACCTCGCCCATTTCCTCGAGACCCACGAGGCCGAGGGCGTTGGTGAAGGAGAAATGCGTCTCCGCATTGGAATCGAGCAGCATCACGCCGAGCCCGTCCGGCGTCGCGGGCGGCACCACCATGGGGAAGCAGTCGCGCCAGATCTCCCGCACGCGAAGCCCGGCGAGCATGCCGCCGCGGTCCATGAAGCGCGCCAGCCGCTCGCCGCGCCCCGCCGCGGCCAGATGGTCGCGCAGCGTCGCGCCGAGGCGTCGCGTCCTGCTGTCCACCACATGCACGCGGTGCCCCTGCAGGCGCAGCATCGCCACCAGCATCCGCGCGCGCCGCAGCGCGCCGCCCGGCCCGATCGGGAGTTCCAGCCGCGCGGGGTTGGCGCGGTCCACGATGTTGACATCGTGGTTGCCGGGGATGACGAGCATGCGCTCGCGCAGCTGGGGCACGGCGTCCAGCGCGTCCTCGAAGGCGATGAACTCGGCGTTGCGGCCGGCATCCGTCACGTCGCCGGTGACCAGCACCCAGTCGAGGCGCTGCGCGGCATCCTCGGCTTCGAGGATCGCGAGCACCTGCGCGAGGCGGTCATTGCCGCGCGGGCCGTGGCGTCCCGATTCCAGGCGGAAGCCATAGCGCTCGCCGACCACATGGATGTCCGAGAGATGCGCGATGCGCCAATCCGCCCGCGCCGGCGGCGCCGTGGCCGGCATGTCCTCGGGCAGGCCGACGAGCGCCTCGGCGACCGACCAGGCCGGTGCCGCGAGCATCAGGTAGGCTGCGACGACCCAGACGCCATTGCCGATCGACTGCGTGACCGCATCGGCCCAGCCTGCCCCGTCCGGGATCAGCACCGGCCATGGCCCGACCCGCCAGGCAACCAGTGCCGCGGCGACGGCCATCAAGGCGCCTGCGAGCAGCCCGGCGAAGCGCGCGAGGTCGCGGCGGCCCGCGAGCGCTTCGAACCCCAGGCGCATGGCTTCCCGCAGGCCCATGTAGACGGGCTGCACGAGGCCGGCGTTCAGCGTCCAGAAATTCCGCTCGACGATCGCGAAGAGCATGCGCCCCCAGCGCCAGGCGACGAAGCCGCCGGCGCCCACGAACACCAGCAGCGACAGGATCCGCCCGGGCTGCGAGGCGCGGTCCCAGACCGCCTGCGCGAACCAGGCCGCGAGCTTCGGCGCAGCACCGAGCAGGAAGGCCGGCAGGATGACCAGCATCAGCGCGGCAATGACGAGCTTGGGCAGGCTGATTTCGAGCAGCATGCCGGAGGCGTGGCGCAGCAGCGAGTGATGGGACGTGCTGGATGCATCGTCATCGAGGTCGCCGTCGCGGGGGTCGGTGAAGGACATGGGCGGGGCGGTCCGCGGCCCCGCTCAGAAACGCCAGACCAGCGGCACGAAGAAGACCGAGACGATGAAGAACCAGATCATCATGGGCAGGCCGAGCTTCCAGTAGTCGCCGAACTCGTATCCGCCCGGGCGCATGACCATGAGGTTTGTGGGCGTCGCGATCGGCGTCAGGAAGGACGCGGCGGCGGCGACGGCGACCGACATCAGCACGGGTGCGGGCGAGACCCCCATGCTCTGCGCGGCGGCGACGCTGATGGGAATGACGATCAGCGCGGTCGCCGTGTTGCTGATGAGCTGCCCCAGCACGCCCGTCAGGATGAAGAGGCCCGCGAGCAGGGCGTAGGGACTGGCCTGCCCCACCGTCGCGACCAGGCCTTCGGCCATCAGCCGCGCGGCGCCGGTCTGCTCCATGGCCGCCGACATCGGCATCAGCGCGGCGACCAGGATCACGGTGGTCCAGTCGATGGAGCGGTAGCATTGGTCCACGCTCATCACGCCCGTCAGCACCAGGGCGAAGGCGCCCAGCACGCCGGCGACCGCCGGCGGCAGCAGCCCGGTTGCCAGGAAGAAGACCATGGCGCCGAGCACGATGATGGCGGGCTTGGCCCCCGGCCCCAGCGGCACGGCCTGGCGGCGCACCATGTCGGGCGCGTTCACCACCAGCACCTGCGGGTCGTCCAGCCGCGTATCCAGCGCCTTCCAGGTTCCCCTGAGGAGGAGGGTGTCGCCCGCCTGCAGCTCGGCCGCGGCTTCGATATCCTCGCCCTGGCGCTGCACGGCCAGCACAACCAGATCGCCGCTCTCGGTGATCATGCCGGGGAAGACGGTCTGGCCGATCATCGCCGAGCGCGGGGGGATCATCACCTCGGCCAGGCCCGCATTCTGGTTGAACAGCGTCTCCTCGATCTCGGTGGCGGGATTCTCGTCGCGAAAGGCCAGGTGCAGTTCCGAAGCGAAGGCCGCCGCGGCCTCGGCATCGCCCGAGACCAGCAGATGGTCCCCTTCCTCCACCGTGGCCCGGCGCAGCCGGTCGCCCGACCGGGCTTCGTGGATCGTGACCAGCTTCAGCCCTTCGAAGCGCGCGATGTCGATCGCTTCGGGCGGCTGGCCGACCAGGGCCGAGTTCGCGCGCACACGCATGCGGAACAGCCCGGTGCTGAGGCCGTACTGCTCGACCAGCGTGCGCGCATGGCGGCTGAAATCGGCCGGCATGGAGGGGCCGCCGCGTTCCGGCAGCAGCTTTTCGCCGAACAGCACGATGATGGCGATGACGCCGATCAGCAGCGGGATGCCGACGATGGTGAATTCGAAGAAGCCGAAGGGGCGCAGCCCCGCCTCCCCGGCGGCCTCCGCCACCAGCACGTTGACCGGCGTGCCCGTCAGCGCCAGCAGCGATCCCGCATGGGCCGAGAAAACCAGTGGCATCATCAGTTGCGACGGGTTGCGCTTCAGCCGCACCGCCATCACCATCACCACGGGCAGCAGGGCCGCTACCGCCCCGTTCACGCTGATGAGCGCCGTCAGGACGGCGACGAGCAACCCGTTCAGGACCAGCAGCCGCGCGCGGCTGTCCTCCCCCGCCCGTGCGATCAGTTGCTGACCCGCCCAGGCGGTGACGCCCGTGCGGTCCAATGACGCGCTGATGACGAAGAGCGCCGCGATGAAGATGACCGCCGGGTCGCCGAAGCCGGACAGCGCCTGCGGCAGCGTCAGGATCCCCGTTGCCCAGAGCAGCAGCCCGACGCCCATCGCCACGATGACGACCGGCAGCCGGTTCCAGACGAAGAGCACGATCGCGCAGACGATGATCAGCCCGATCGTGGCGACGTCACTCATCAGGCTGCTCCCGTACCCGGCCGCTCAGATACCCCAGGGCAGGCCGAGCAGGTACCAGCCCGCGAGGAAGATCGTCCAGATGACCGAGATCACTGCCACATAGGGCAGCATCAGCGCGATCACGGTGCCGACACCGGCATCCTTCTGGTACTTCATCGCGAAGGTGACGATCATGGCGAAATAGGCGTTCAGCGGCGTGATCGCGTTCATCGGCGAATCGCCCACGCGATAGGCTGCGAGCACCGCCTCGGGCTCCATGCCGAGCTGCATCAGCAGCGGGATGAAGACCGGCGCGAAGATCGCCCATTTCGCGATCGCCGCGGTGATGATCAGGTCCAGCAGGAAGACCACGATCACGAAGCCGATCAGCAGCACCAGCGGGCTGAGATTGGCCCGCTGCAGCACATCGGCCATCGAGACCGCGGCGAGCGTCGCCATGTTCGTGTAGTTGAAGAAGGCGATGAACTGGCTGATCACCAGCAGCAGCAGGATCAGGCCGGCCAGCCCCGCGATCGCCTTCTGCACCGCGCCGATCACCTCGTTCGTCGTCTTCATGGTCTGCGCACCGCGGCCGTAGCAGATGCCGCAGACCAGGAAGATCAGCGCGATCGTCACGATCAGGCTGTTCATGAAGGGCGAGTTGCCGATGATGGCACCCGTGGTCGGGTTGCGCAGCGGCGCGCCCGGCGGCAGCGTCAGCAGGCCGACGAAGGCGATGACGCCGATCAGGCCCCACAGCGCCCAGCGCAGGCCGCGATACTCGTCCTCCGACAGCGCGTTCTCGCCTTCGACCTTGTAGTCGCCGGTATAGGGGCCGAGGCGCGGCTCGATGACGCGTTCCGTGATCACCGCGATCACCACCGTCAGCATCACGACCGAGCCGATGGAGAACCAGACATTGGCGGCGAGGTCGATGGATCGGTTCGGGTTCACCAGCCGGATCGCGTCATTGGTGATCTCGGTCAGGATGCCATCGACCGGCACGATCATCACATTGACGAGGAAGGCGGAGGCGACCGCCGCGAAGGCCGCGGCAAGGCCGGCGAGCGGATGCCGCCCGACACTCATGAAGGCCGCGGCCGCCAGCGGGATCAGCACCAGGTAGCCGGCATCCGCCGCGATCGAGGAGATGATGCCGACGAAGACCAGGATGTAGGTCAGCGCCTTGGGCGGGGCCACGATCACCAGCTTGCGGATCAGCACCTTCACCAGGCCCGCCTCTTCCGCGACGCCGACGCCGACCATGGCGATGATGATGACGCCGACCGCCGTGAAGCCCATGAAGTTGGACACCACGCCGGTGAACATGAAGCGGATGCCTTCGATGGTCAGCAGGCTCCGCGCCGCGGTGCTCGCCGGCTCGATGTCGCCGGTCGCGGGGTTGTAGGCCTGGAAGGAGACCTGCGCCCCGAAGGCCGCCAGCATCGCCGACAGCACGATGACGATCCCGATCAGGTAGATGAAGATCATCACCGGATGCGGCACGCGGTTGCCCACGCGCTCGACCACGTCGAGGATCTTCTGCATGCCCGTCTTGGGCGCCTCGGGTGCCGCGGTGTCCATGTGGCCTCTTCCCCCCTTGTTCCGGCCGGTCAGCGCGACAGCGCGTCGAGGATACGGGCCCAGGACCGGATGCCCTTCTGGAAGCTCTTCAGGTTGTACTTCTCGTTCGGGCTGTGGATGCGGTCGTCATCCAGGCCGAAGCCGGCGAGGATCACGTCCATCCCGAGCGCCGTCTTGAGCTGGTGCGTGACCGGGATCGAGCCGCCGCCGCCGATGAAGACCGCGGGCTTGCCCCATTCATCCGACAGCGCCTGGCGCGCCTTGCCGAAGGCGGGGTCGTCGTTCGGGAAGCGGATGGCCTGGCCGGAGCCGTGCTCCTTGAACTCGACGCGGCAATCGGCCGGCAGGCGGGCGCGGACATGCTCGCGGAACGCCTTGCGGATCGCGTGCGGGTCCTGGTCGAAGACCAGGCGGAAGCTGACCTTGGCCGAGGCGGTCGCCGGGATGACGGTCTTGAAGCCCTCCCCCTGGTAGCCGCCGCCCATGCCGTTGATCTCGCAGGTCGGGCGCGACCAGACCATTTCCAGCGCGCTGCGGCCCTTCTCGCCCGCGGGAATCGACAGGCCGATGGGTCCGAGGAAGCCTTCGACCGTGAAGCCCAGCGTGTCCCACTGCTTGCGCAGCGAATCCGGCAGTTCCGGCACGCCATCGTAGAAGCCGGGCAGCGTGATGCGGCCGTTCTCATCATAGAGGTCGGCCAGGATCTTCGCCAGGATGCGGTTCGGGTTCGCCGCGGCCATGCCGTAGAAGCCCGAATGCAGGTCGCGGTCGGCGGCATGAACAAAAACTTCCTCACCGCACAGGCCGCGCAGCATGGTCTGGATCGCCGGCGTCTCCGGGTTCCACATGTTGGTGTCGCAGATCAGGCCAATATCGGCGCGCAGCTCCGCGGCGTTGGTGTCGAGGAAGCCCGGCAGGTTCACGCCGCCCGATTCCTCCTCGCCCTCCAGCAGGATGGAGACCGCGATCGGCAGCTTGCCTGTGACGGCCTTCCAGGCGCGGCAGGCTTCGACGAAGGCCATGAGCTGACCCTTGTCGTCGGCCGAGCCGCGGCCGGTGATGATTTTTGTTCCGTCGGGCAGCGTCTTGATCTTCGGCTCGAAGGGATCGTCCTCCCAGAGTTCCAGCGGATCGACCGGCTGCACGTCGTAATGGCCATAGAACAGGGCCGAAGGACCGCCCGCGCTGCGGTCATGGCCGACGACGATGGGGTGGCCCGCGGTCGGGCGCGCGCTGGCGTCGAAGCCGATGCTCTTCAGATCGGCCACATGCCAATCGGCATTGGCCTGGCAATCCTTGGCATAGGCCGGGTCGGTCGAGATGGACTTGATGCGCAGCACGGCGAACAGCCGCGCCAGCGCTGCGTCCAGGTCGCCGTCGACATGTGCCAGAACCTTGTCGAGATCGGACATGGTCTTGTTCCTCATTTACCGCGTGTCGTGCGTGCCAGCCGTCTTCTGCGGCTCATCCTCGCGCCACGGGGCGTCGCCCCGCAACGAAATCCGGCCCCGCGCCGGCCTTGCGCCACCTGTCCCGGTCCGCCATCAGAACCGGGCGATCGTCGCAAACAGGATGCGGTTCGCCGTGCCCGCCCCGCTGCCGGCCGTGCCGCCCGCCGCATTGCCGCCGAAGAGGCTGCGATTGGTCCACAGGTATTCCAGGCCCACATCCAGCCAGCCGCTCCCGAAAGTGCCGTTGCGGATGGCGCCGAAGGGGCTCCAGATCAGGTTGGCGAAGACCTGCTGGATCTCGCGGTTCAGCACGACAGCCGGTGCCGAGCCGGGGATGAACCCCAGCGTGTAGTTCTGGAAGTCCTGGCGGGCGTAGGAATAGCTGACATTGCTGCGGATCTGCTCGGTCCAGAAGCGCCGGTAGCCGATCGTCGCACCCCAGGCGGGAACCGGGTCCAGCGAGACCTGCGTCCCGGCCCCCGTGAGCCCGACATTGGATGTCGCGTCCAGCCCGTTGGTGCTGCCCGCGAAGTAGCGCCCGATGCCCTCGCCCACATAGGCCATGCCGAGCAGCTCGTCGGCGCCGAACCACTCGTTCACCCAGCGCATGGGGAAGCGGATATGCGCGGCTGTGCCCCAGGCGAAGGCGTTCGCGCTGCCGGTCTGCGGTCCCGCCTGCGTGCCCTGGGTGCGGATCGAGAGCTGCCGCGCCAGCACGCGACCGCCGATCTCCAGCCCGTCATGGCGCCATTGCAGGCGGCCGAGGAAGTCCGGCATCGCGTTGAAGGCCGGGCTCGCCCCGCCATCCAGCCGCGTATCCGGGGTGAAGACGCCGCCGACCGAGGTGTATTGCGTGTCCGGCGCCTCGATCGAGATCATGCCCGTCAGTCCCGGCGCCAGCCGCCCGGTCAGGCGCAGCTGCGCCTGGCGGATGAAGGACTGGTTCAGGTTGGTGGCGTCGATCAGCGTCTCGTAGAGGCCCTCGTTCCAGAGGCTGTTGCTCTGGCCGATCAGCACGCGCAGGCGCTCGTCGCCCAGTTCGGCCCAGGCCTGGCGCAGGCGGAAGGTGGCATTGGCATTGGTGCCGCCGCCGAAATCGCCTTCGATGCGCGTCTCCAGCGTGCCCCAGCTGGTCAGGGTGCGCGTATCCAGGCCGAAGCGGCTGAAGCGCGCGGTGAAGCCGTAGTCGCCGCCCTGGCGCGCGGCCGGGCTGCCGTTGAGCGGGATGCCCATGGGCAGCGGCGCGTCGGTCTGATTGCGGCCATCGAAATCCTGCCACATCGAGATCTTGGCGAAGCCGTAGAAGCGGAATTGCGAATCGAGTCCCGGCACGCGGAAGGCGATGCCGGGCAGGTCCGAGCGCAGCGCATCCTCGTTCGCGTTCTGGCTGCCCATGGGTTCGGGCGGATCGAGCCCGGGGATGGCGGCGTCGGC